>JAIPBY010000096.1 GCA_021738605.1 Chitinophagaceae bacterium
CAGTTTTTCTGCCATATCCTTTCCTGCAGGACTTGCCCTCAATTGTTCTGGCAGTGAGAGAAATACAGGTTCAACATCATCCGCATTGATGTCATAACCGGCATATTGCTTCAATACAAACATGGCGATAGGAGAAGACGGATTATCTTTCAGGTACTGTTTGTTTTTGATGTTTTTCTGCTCGGTCAATTTATCGAAAGCGGCATCAATCTTGTCCATGCCTGCCTGGTCTTTCTTTTTGTAATACTCACTGTATTCTTTGTTGAGGGCAGCCGATTGCGCAGTTTCCTCTTTGGTCATGTCAGTCCATGAAACATAGGCTGCATGCGATTTTGATCCTTTGATGGTTGCATTGGCAAATGAGTCGACACTGGCAATTTTGATCTTTGAATTTTCAAGGAAAACCTGCTTGATATCTCTGTTGTAGGAGATGGCCTTCATTGACTTTGCGCCGGGCACTTCCTGGTATTTGGCCCTCAGGCTACCCATCACTGGGTCAGCCAATGTGCCAGTAAAACTGAACTTGCCATCTTTTATTTCTGCACTGTCCATGGTAGATTTTCCATCAGCATAATAGTTGAGGTATACTTTTGCAATCGGGTCTTTTACCTTGCTGACATCTCCTGAAATGGTGAACCCTTTTTGGGCAAAGCCGTTGGCTGATACAAGCAAAAAAAGCATTGAAATGAATTGTTTCATGTTCCTATGGATTGATTGTTTTAAGGTATACAAGTTAAATCATTTGGCGGAATCCTCAGTACTTTCCTTGATGTTGGGGTCATAGGCCACAAACCAGGAAAGCCATATGCTTCTGGACAGGCGCATGAAAAGGGGCTGCATCAGGATCATCAAAACGGCATTGGTGCCCATCCACCAGAAGAACCTGTTGTCGTCCAATGACATCCCAATCAAGACCCACCAGGCCACGAAGGTAGACACACTGAAGGCTATTGTCAAGGCATAGCTTACGTATGCTGTTCCGTAAAAGAATCCCACCTCAATTTCTGTGGGTTGTCCGCAAACTGGGCAGGTCTCGTTCATTGTTGTCATCTGTCCAAGCTTATACGCATTGGATGATGTGTAGATATTGCCTTTTCTGCACCGGGGACACTTGTTGTTCAACACACTGTACAGATAAGATGATGTATAGCTGCTCATGGGTATTATTTGTCTAAAATTATGTTTTCTTTGCTTTCAAGTTTGTGACTTTAGTCCGCTATCAAAGGGAATCCAACAGTTTTTCCATTTTAATTCCCCTTGACCCCTTGATCAGGATGAGTGCATTCGAAGGAGAGTTTTGCCTTATCCAATCTGCTGCTTGTGCTGCATCGGTGAGATAGGTGCAGTTGTGTTCAACATGGGCAAAATCGCCACCAACAAGCACTACATTGTTGATCCCAGTTGTTTTGATCATGTTAACGAGGGATTGGTGTTCAGCGATTGATTCCTCTCCAAGCTCCATCATTCCGCCAAGGAACATGTATTTGTTTCCTGACTGTTGATGGCTGAAGTTTTCAATGGCGGCCTGCATACTGCTGGGGTTGGCATTGTAGGCATCCAGGATGATGGTATTGCTGCCTTTTTTGATCAGCTGTGACCTTGCATTGTCTGGCAAATAGGCTTCTATAGCACGTTTGATAGATTCAAAAGCGATGCCAAAATAATCACCCACACAAATGGCTGCTTCTATGTTGGGTTGATTATATGCACCCACCAATTGGGTAAAAACTTTCTGTGTCCCCCATTTTTCACTCTTGATTTCAAGCGCCAGCAATGGCTCGCTCTGGTAGACTGAAGCCTCAAAGGAGTTACCATCACCGCCATAGAAAATCTTGTTTTTGATGGCAGATGACATGTTGAAAAGGTAATCCAATCTTGCATTGATAAACGCAGTACCATGGTTCAGGGCCAGAAAATCAAACAGTTCCCCTTTGCCTTTCCTGATGCCTTCAACGCCGCCAAATCCTTCCAGATGGGCCTTTCCGCAGTTGTTGATGATCCCGTGTGTGGGCAATGCGATCCTGCAATAGCCTTCAATTTCTTTTTGATGGTTTGCACCCATCTCAATAATGGCCATGGCAGCATCATCCTTGATGGACAGGATGGTCAAAGGAACGCCAATGTGGTTGTTGAGGTTTCCTTTGGTGGTGTAGGTTGTATAGGTGCTCGACAAGACAGCATGCAGCAATTCTTTGGTGGTTGTTTTTCCATTGCTTCCTGTGATGGCGATAAATGGAATCTTGAATTGCCTGCGGTGGTGCAGGGCAAGGGCTTGAAGGGTTTCCAGTACATTGTCTACCAGAAAAATATTCTCACCTTCAATGCCAATGGGCTCGTCTATAATAACCCCTGCTGCACCCATTTCCAATGCCTTTCTCGCAAATACATTGCCGTTAAAACTGGGGCCTTTCAGTGCAAAAAACAATTCGTTGGGAGCAAGTGAGCGGGTATCCGTTTGAACCTTGGGATACTGCTTGTAAAGGGCGTATAAGCGATCCATCTGCATGGTGCAAAGATACACTAGATTACAGACCTCCAACAAATGAAAAAGCCCTCGCTGGGAGGGCTTTTTCTATAATTCGGTGGTTGTTTATTTTTTTCTTGTGTTCTGCCTGCGGTTGCTGAACTGGTTTCCGTTTTTGAAACCATTTCCTTCCTGGCTTCCGAAACGGTCCATGGCACACCTGAAACCGATGGTAGAGGTTGCCTGGTCCTCTTCAAGATGCCTGCGTGTTCCAGGGCTCAGCCAATAGGCCCTGTCATCCCAGCTTCCACCTTTGAAAACCCTTGATTTGTCGCTCACTAGTGAAGTGATTCCGTATCCGTAGTTTGCCATAGAAAGAGAGTCTCCATCCAGGTAGTTGATCACGTTTCCTTTTTGGTAGTTTCTCCTGGTTTTTGCCTCTTCATCAGTAACAACAACAGTTTTTACCCTGCCTAAGCTGTCACGTTGAAACTCTCCATTGGCATCCTTTTCATTTTTGGTAAAAACGTTACCACGATAAGGGTTGAAATCATCAACATCCTTACTTGACAAAGGCCTGTAAACATCAGAAACCCACTCGTTCACGTTTCCTGACATATTGTATAGACCAAATCCGTTGGGATAGAAAGCATCAATTGGACCAGGGATGGAAGAATTATCATTCAATCCACCAGCGATACCCATATAGTCACCATTCCCACGTTTGAAGTTGGCCATATATTTTCCTTGCCAAGATCCATAACGGTTATCACGCATGCCATTTACATTGTGAGACCATGAATATACTTGCTTGTTCATGATCAATTCCTCTCCACGCTTGCCTTCTTTGGTTTTTACATTGGGGTTTTGGTTGATATAACCCAATGCTGCATATTCCCATTCTGCCTCAGTGGGGAGGCGATATTCTGGCATGAGGATACCATCTTCAATTTTTACATAATTCCTCGGCCTTCCATTTTCGTCCATCAAAGGAGATTTCTTGGATTTGGCAGCCTGTGTTGAATAAAGTCCAAGCAGGTATGATTTGGTGGTAAAGTTCTCCTCACCTTGTCCCTGGATGGTTTTCAGCTGATTCGGGTTGGCCAGTCCTTTTTGAACCAGCAACAACTCATTCACCCTGCTTCCTCTCCAAATACAAAAATCATTGGCCTGCCTCCATGACACACCCACAACAGGGTAGCTGTTGTAAGAAGGATGCCTGAAATAATAATCGATCAATGGTTCGTTTGCAGCCAACTCACTTCTCCATACAAGGCTATCGGGTTTGGCGCCGGTTACCACTTTTTCGTATTGCGGATCATCAAAAGTCCTTTCAATCCAGTTCAGGTATTCCCTGTAGTGGATATTGGCCACTTCTGTTTTATCAATGTAAAATGAAGATACAGTTACTCTTCTGGGAACGTTGTTCCAATCTCCCATGATATCCTCATCGGCAGCTCCCATGGTAAATGTACCACCTTGTACAAAAACAAGACCAGGGCCAGTGCCTTGTTCTTTGACTGGAGACTTGAAAAAGCCGCCCATATTTTTGTCATTGTAATTCCAGCCGGTAACTCCCGATTTGTCAAATTTTTTCTTGGCAAACGGAAGGCCGCCCTTACAGGCACTGAACAGGACAACAACTGCAGACAAGTACAAAAGTTTTCTCATACCGTACACTTTTTTATTTTATCGATTCACTTAACGGGTAACTCGGGAAATTATTGTCCGGTTTACCACGGAGATGATGACAAATGTAAGTGTTAAATTAAATCAATTCAATGGATTACGTCAATTATTATGTTTAGTAAATGCTAAATTTGTTCAGACGCCTTTATGAGGAGACTATTTACCATGATTGCCCTTTTCGGCATGGTCCTTTTTGCAGAAGGACAAAGGCGATACACAGCAGCATCCGTCCTGTCCACCGGCCAATGGACCAAGGTTTCGGTTGATCGCCAGGGAATATTCAAGATTTCTGCTTCATTCCTCAGGAATGCAGGCCTGACCGGCTCCATTCCATCTGCCAGCATCAGGTTGTATGGTACGGGGGGCGCTGTTTTGCCTGAGGCCAACCAGCAGGCAATTGGGGACGACCTGCCTGAGGTTGCTATTGACTTGAATGATGGGGGGGATGGGGTATTTGATGGGAACGACTTTTTTTTGTTTTACGCTCCGGGTCCAGACCAGTGGGTTTTTAATCAAACAACAGGGGAATTTGAGTTCAGGAAAAATCCCTACAGCAATCAAGCCTATTATTTCATCAACGTTGGCACTGGTTCCGGAAAGCGAATTGCAGAACAGCCTGCAATCGCAAACCCCATCGCATTGGTAACTGATTTTGACGAACATTACCGGCATGAGTTGGACAGCATCAACTTTCTCAGGAGTGGTAAAGAATGGTATGGGGAGTCATTTGGAACCCAGGGAGGGAAGTCATCTTCAAGGGATTTCAACCTCAACCTGCCTGGGGCATTGGCAGGAAGCGATTTTATCCTGAACAGTGAGGTGGTTGGGAGAAGTTTCGAGCAACCCAACAGGATGCAGGTGCTGCTCAATGGCCAGGCCCTTTTTGAGCATTTCACTTCTCCTTTGGTTGGCACTTTGCTGGAGCCTGCTGCCAACATGAGCAGAAAATCAGGGAAGGGGAAACTTACCGGGAATGGTCTAGCTGTTGGGTATAGGTTAACTGGTGGATCCGCCGGTGCAGAAGTCTGGCTCAACTGGTTTGAACTCCAATTCAGGCGAACGCTTGATCTACAAGGACTTAAGCAGCTGACTTTCAGGGACCTGAAATCTGTGGCTGCATCTGGCACTGCCAGTTTTTCGATGCGCAATGGAACAGGCTTTGCTGTTTGGGTTGTCTCCAATCCACTGCTTCCTGGTAAATTGAAAACAAGCCTAACGGGCACCGACCTCCGTTTTGCCAACGAAACATCCAAACTGCACGAATACATTGCCTTCAATCCTGCTCAGCTTGAAGCTCCGGTTTTGGTTGGCGCAGTCCCCAATCAAAATCTTCATGGGGTTGACCAACCGAATATGGTTATTGTGGCAGACAAGTCTATGGCCGCAGAAGCAAAACGTCTCGCTGATTTCCATGCGCAAAAAGATGGCCTGACTTCAGTTGTAGTACTGCCTGAACAACTGTACAATGAATTTTCATCCGGAACCCCAGATCCCACGGCCATCCGCAATTTCATGAAAATGTTGTACGACCGGGCGGGTAGTAATCCTGCAGCCAAACCCAAGTACCTATTGCTTTTTGGCGGTGCATCTTATGTCTTTAAGGAAAAGACTTCAGTTCGGAAAAACCTGGTCCCATCCTACCAAAGTGAGTCATCTTTAGACCCATTGACCAGCTATGTGACAGACGACTACTTCGGTTACCTTGATGACGATGACGACATCAACCAGAACCTGCCTGCGCCACTGCTTGATATAGGCATTGGAAGAATTCCGGCAAGAACAATTTTGCAGGCCAGCCAAGCCGTAGATAAAATAATCCAGTACCATGGCAAGGCTTCATTGGGGGCCTGGCGGAATGACATCACCTTGGTAGCGGATGATGAAGATTTTAATATTCACCTCAATGACGCAGAATACCATGCTTCTTTGATTGCCAAGGAATCGCCGGTTTGGAACCTGAAGAAAATTTACCTTGATGCCTTCAAGCAAGAGAGTGGAGCCGGAGGCAGCCGCTACCCTGAGGTAAATGCAGTGATTTCAAGCGTCATCAATGAGGGTACACTTATTTGGAACTACAGTGGACACGGAAGCAGCAGCAGGCTTGCACAGGAAGCCATTTTGGAGAAGGAGATGGTGGCTTCATGGGATAATGCCAACAGGCTTCCACTCGTCATTACTGCCACCTGTGATTTTGCCCCATTTGATGATCCTTCTCAGTTTTCAATTGGGGAAGATTTATTTGTGGGCAGGAGCAATGGTGCCATAGCCCTGATGACGACAACAAGGTTGGTTTTTGCATCCAGCAACCGCATCATCAACAATCATTTTTTCAAATACCTCCTGAAAAGGGACAACGCCAGCAAATACCCCAGGCTCGGAAGCGCATTGATGGATTCCAAGAATTTTACGGTTGTCAATTCCGGTGACTATATCAATGCAAGAAAATTCACCATGCTGGGCGACCCTGCCATGAAACTGGCCATGCCGGAATATTCGATCAGGTCGACAACCATCAATGGAAGACCTATTACCAAAGGATCTGATACGCTTCGCTCCCTCAACCGTTACACCATTGAAGGGGAAGTGCTTACCCCTGCCGGATTAATGGCCTCCGACTTCAACGGAGATGTGTATCCTGAAATATTTGACAAGCCAACTGTTCTCAAAACCTTGGGTAACGATCCGCAGAGCAGGGTTATCAACTTTAATTCACTTCAAAATCTTTTGTACAAGGGGAAGGTTAGGGCAACAAATGGGAAATTCAGTTTTAGTTTTATCGTTCCCAAAGACATCAATTTCCAGTTTGGGCAGGCAAGGGTTAGTTATTATGCAGACAATGGAACCTATGATGCCCAGGGGATTGATGAAAACCTTGTTGTGGGTGGCCTTGGCAATCAGGTTGCCAACGACAATGCGGGTCCTTCCATCAAAGGGTATTTGAACAATCTTCAATTTGTCAACGGGGGTATTGTCAATGAAACACCACTGCTATTGCTTCATTTGGCCGATGCGTCTGGTATCAACCTTTCCGGCAATGGCATTGGCCATGAGATTACCGCCGTAATCGACGGAAACTACCGCGAAACCATTGTGCTGAATGACTATTTTAATGCATCATCCACCGCTTCATTGAATGGCACCATCCAGTTCAGGCTTCCCCAGCTTTCCGAAGGAAATCACAAAATTCTCTTGAAAGCCTGGGATGTTTTCAACAATTCCAGCGAATACACCCTTCTGTGTAAGGTAATCAATCAAGATACGATCAAGGTTGCCCGGCTTTTCAATTATCCCAATCCGGTCTACAATTCAACCATCTTTTCATTCAGCCTGGAAGGGCCTTATGCTGGTACCAGGGCAGATGTAAATATCTTAACAGTTGAAGGTCAAGCAGTAAGAACATTAACCAAGGCAATAAATGAAGCAGGTTTGCGTTCTATCGAGATTGAATGGAATGGCAGGGATGAGAAGGGTAACAGATTGGGCCGGGGAGTGTACATTTATCAATTGACCATCATGAGCAAGACCGGAAAGATAACACAGAAGGTACAAAAGCTCATTATCCTTTAAACCTAAATTCCTTAATTTAGCTAAATATGAAAAGAATTGTCAGGAATCTATTCGGAGCTGTTGTTTTGTTGTCGTCTGCAACAAATGCATTTTCTCAAACCAGCAGCATCAATGTGGTAACCTCTGCAGTACCTTTTCTCAGGATCTCTCCTGATGCGAGGGCTGGTGGCATGGGCGATCTTGGTGTAGCTACTTCGCCAGATGCCAACTCACAGTTCTATAATGTTGCAAAATATGCGTTTGCCAAAAGCCCAGCAGGCCTGGCCATGACCTATACCCCATGGCTGAAAGACCTTGGTCTCAATGATGTTTACCTTGCTTCACTGGCTGGCTATTATCAGTTGAGTGAGACGGAATCCATCTCCGGATCCCTTCGCTATTTTAGCCTTGGTAATATTCAGTTCACCGACAACCTGGGATATGATTTACAACTATCTCGCCCCAGGGAATTTGGCTTGGATGCAGGTTATTCCAGAAAACTTGGCGAGAACCTGAGTTTGGGTGTTGCACTGCGCTACATCAACTCAAATCTTGCAGGAAATGCAGTCGTAAATGGCGTTTCCTACAAAGCAGGCAACGCAGTGGCCGGTGACATTGGACTCTACTACAGTACGGAAGCAGAAGATGGCAGCGGCATCAACCTGGGTGCGGCATTCACCAATCTGGGTTCCAAAATCAGTTATACCAGTGATGCAACACAGAAAGATTTTATCCCTGCCAACATGACCATCGGTGGTGTTTACAATTATGTGAGCAACGAGGTAAACAGACTTTCATTCGGAGTCGACATCCACAAATTGATGGTTCCAACTCCTCCTTCTTTGGGTGATTCAGCAGGCTTGGCCAACTACAGGACAAAAGGTGTTGTTGGAAGCTGGTTCAGCTCATTCGGTGATGCACCCGGTGGTGGAGCAGAAGAGTTGAAAGAATTCTCTTTGTCATTGGGTGGGGAATTTTCCTACAACGAACAATTTGCGGTAAGGGCAGGATATTTTTATGAAGACAAGACCAAAGGCAACAGACAATATTTCTCAGTGGGTGCAGGTTTTACCTCATCATCCTTCGGGGTCAACCTTTCCTACCTGATTCCTTCTGGATCGGGTGTAAACAGGAACCCACTCTCCAAT
>JAIPBY010000097.1 GCA_021738605.1 Chitinophagaceae bacterium
TGTTGGGCGTAGGCATAACGGCATTGATTGCATCATTCATGAGCGGGATGGCAGGCAATGTAACAGCTTTCAATGCAGTGTTTACCTACGATATTTACCAGGCTTATTTCTTTAAAAACAAGTCTGACAAGCATTACCTGAATGTGGGCAAACTTGTTACCCTTTTTGGTATTTTGTTTTCCATCGGCACCGCTTATATCGCTTCCAGCTTCAACAACATCAACGATTTTCTTCAACTGGTGTTCAGCTTTGTCAATGGTCCGCTTTTTGCCACCTTCCTGTTGGGCATGTTCTGGAAAAGGACAACCGGACATGGTGCATTCTGGGGATTGGTTGCTGGTACCCTTGCCGCAGCCATCACCCATGGCCTGACCATTGCTGAGGGAAAGGGTGGATGGATCTCCCCCATCTATCCCATCAGCAGCGGAATGGGCCAGGCATTCATTGTTGCTTCTTTTTCCTGGATTGCCAATTTCTTTACAACAATCGCCGTCAGCCTTGTTACCAAACCCAAGCCTGACGAGGAGTTAAGAGGATTGGTTTATTCGCTGACAGAAAAAGTATATGGTACTGAAAAGCGGTGGTACCTCAAGCCGGAGCCCTTGGGCATCATCTTGCTGGTCATCACCATTTTATTGAACATCATTTTCTTCTAAAACAAGCAACATGTCTGAAAAATTAAATCAACTGAGTTTTATCATTGGCGTTTTTTTCATTTTGGTTGCCCTTGTTTTGTTGATTGGTTATTTAACAACCAGTTCACTCAAACACGGCATCAATCTTTACACCGGAATGGCCATGATGGTTTTTGGATTGGTAATGATTAAACTCAAAGCCTGAGCAATGCATTGTCAGCCCACCATTCATTCAAATTAATAATTTAGCTTATGGCAGCTCAACCATGGCAAACAGGAAAGATCATCCGCATTGAAAATGAAACAGCCTCCACCAAAAAATTCTGGATACAAATTCCTGAACTCGAAAGGTTTGATTTCATTCCTGGCCAGTTTGTAACACTGGATCTTCCCATACACGAACAGCCCAACAAACGCTGGAGAAGCTATTCCATCGCATCTGCACCCGATGGAACCAATATTTTTGAATTGATCATTGTGCTCATGGAAGGTGGTTTGGGAACAACCTATTTATTCAATGAAGCTGTTGTTGGTACTGCTTTTCCGGTGCGTGGCCCACAGGGTCATTTTGTATTGACAGACCCCATTACCACAGACATTTTTATGGTATGCACGGGAACGGGCATCGCACCATTTCGCTCTATGATCCACCACATCCACCACAACAATATTCCCCATAAGGATATTTACCTGGTATATGGCACCAGAAAATGCCAGGATGCATTGTATCTGGAAGAGCTGCTGGACCTTAAGCAAAAACTACCCAGCTTCCATTATTTCCCAACTTTCTCAAGGGAAGAAACAGTAGCAGAGGGTCTTTGTATTGGATATGTGCATGGTGTATATGAACAGTTGATGGTTGGCAAAACCGAAATGCCCCATTTCTATCTCTGTGGCTGGAAAGACATGATCACAGAGGCGAGGCAACGCATTCAGGACCTGGGTGTCGATAAAAAATCAATCCATTTCGAATTGTACGGATAATATACTTCAAACAAAAAAAGATGAAACAAACAGCAAAGAAATTATTCATAGGCAGTGCATTGTTATTCATTTCAATGTCAATCATGGCACAAAAAAAGATCAACGACAGCTGGATAGATTGGGCCAATTTCAAGAAATATGAGGCCGAAAACAAGACAGTTGCGCCGCCATTGAAGAGCGACACCCGTGTTGTTTTCATGGGCAATTCCATTTTTGAGGGTTGGATCAGGCTCCGCCCTGAGTTTTTTTCTGGTAAACCATATTTTGACAGGGGTATCAGTGGCCAGACAACTCCCCAAATGTTATTGAGAATGTATGATGACGTAATTGCTTTGCAACCCGAGGTCATGGTGCTCAAGGCAGGCATCAATGACATTGCAGAAAACAATGCCCCTTATGATCCGGCCCATACGCTGGATAATATCAAGGCCATGGCACAATTGGCCAGGTTCAACAAAATCAAGGTAATTCTTTGTTCCGTTTTGCCGGCATCCGACTTCAAGTGGCGTCCAGGTCTTCAGCCCGGCGATAAGGTAATCGCACTCAATGAAGCCATCAAGCAATTCGCCGATGAGAACAAGTTTTATTACCTGGACCTTTACAGCTCGGTGGTAGATGACAACAAGGGCATGAAAAAAGAATATGCCAATGATGGCGTTCATCCTACAGTTGAAGGATACAAAGTGATGGAGCCATTGATTGAAGTGGCTATCAGAAAAGTGAGAAAATAATCAACGCCTTCTTCCGGTTCTGTTGATTAGCTTTGGGATGATGGTATCAAACCTTGCCTGCTGTGCTGGTGTACACAATTTGCGCAATTTTGTAAAGTGCAGGTAAGTCCTTGAATCGACTTCAAGGTTTTTTTTGCTGATCATCAGCAGGATATTTTCTGCAGTACTGTCCTCAAGGCTTTTGTCCAATTGCAGGTAAAGGCTGTCTTTGAGTTGACGGACATCACCCCACAAAGGTTTCATGTCCTTGAAATATTCTTCCTTGAGAACCTTGAATGTATCAATTTGGTCCTGTTCGAGGCCAACCTCTGCATACCAGGCTGAAACATCATTGCCTTTTCTTTTCTTTTCCATTGGATGATTACCAGACTGCATGAGCAGGTACCCAAGCAAAATATTGGAGGCAACCAAAATGATTACCAGAAAAAGCATCCACCTGTATCTTGTTTGGCTCATTATGGTAGTTCGTTTGTTTCGTAAGGATTCAAATCATGCTGCACATATTCAGCGGCAAGGGGCTGTCCCAAATCATCCATTGCATTCTTTTTGTTGACGCTTGTTACCAAGTAACCATTGATGGCAATGAAAAACAAGGCGATGGCCAATGCGAAGGCTGGGCGGGTGATGAACCGGAAAAATACCATCTCCGGCCTATTTTCTTCTTTTTTCATCCTGGCCTGTATCCTGGTGAAAAGAAAAGGAGACCCCTCTGCCCTTTGGATCCCCTCCAGGCTGTTGATGACTTCTTCTGATGTGAATTTCTTTTTCATGTGTTCCTTCTTTATAGTAGATGCCTTTTTGACCAGGACATTGCGGTCCTAGTCCAAGTTATAAAAGTTTTTTAATATTTCCTTTAGGTTTGTCTTGGCCCTGTGCAACAAGGATTCAACCGCGGAAAGACTGGTTTTCATGATTTCGGCAACCTCCTGATAGCTTAATCCTTCCACTTTGTTCAGCACAAATGCAATCTGTTGATTTTCAGGCAATTCCTTGATCGCTTTGAAAAGAATAATGGATTTTTCCCTGTTGTCCAGGGTCACGCCGGGGTGATGAAAATCAGCCAGTTCGATAGTGGGTTCATTGTTTTCACCTAAAATAGGGCTTAAAAAGCCAAATCTTTTTTTCCTTTTTTTTCTCCGGATAAACTCCAGGGCCGTAGTTACCGCCACCCTGTATACCCAGGTTGAAAGGGCAGATTCACCCTTGAATTGGTGGATTGACTCAAAAACTTTGATGAAAACATCCTGTGTCACATCTTCGGTATCCTCATGGTTTTGCAGAAAACCCAATACTGTATTGAAAACAAGTGATTGCCGGGTTTCCACCAATTCCTTGAAGGCAAGGCCATCGCCCGCTTTTAGCCGCAATATCAGTTCCTGCTCAACCAACTCGATTTTTTATTTGTACCGCACTAAAGGTAATCAGAATTGAGGCTGTTTGTCACCTTTAATCCAATAATTCCATGATCGGCAAAACGCTTATTCTTTCCTTAGATTTCCTAACTCCAAATTTTTGTTTAAGTTTGAAAAAAACTAAACAATATGGCTTCATTTCAATGGAAAGGTGTTTTTCCCGCTTTGCTTACTCCTTTTGATGCCAATGAGCAGATAGACCTTGCTATGTATGATAAAAATTTAGATGCCCAAGTGGAGGCTGGAATACATGGAATCATCATTGGTGGCTCCTTGGGAGAGGCGAGTACACTCAGCCTGGAGGAGAAAGAGCTGCTGGTAAGGTTTTCAGTAAAAAAGCTTGCCGGAAAACTGCCCGTAATCATGAATATTGCGGAAGGTTCCACCAAGGAAGCCATCCAACAAGCAATTTTTGCCAAAGAATGGGGTGCCGATGGCATCATGCTGCTTCCCCCCATGCGCTATAAAGCTGATGACAGGGAAGTTGTGGAATTTTTCAAGGCGGTAGCCGCCAATACTGATCTGCCCATCATGATTTACAACAATCCGGTGGATTATAAGATTGATGTCACCCTTGAAATGTTTGAAGAATTGTCATCTATTCCCCATATCAATGCCATCAAGGAATCAACCCGTGATGTTACCAATATTACCCGTTTGAAAAACAAATTTGGTGACAGGTTTGCAGTGCTCTGTGGCGTAGATCCCCTTACTGTGGAGGAACTGGCCTTGGGTGCGGATGGGCTGGTGGCAGGTTTGGTGGATGCATTTCCAAAGGAAACCGTGGTCATGTACAACCTCGTAAAAGAGGGAAAATTAGAGGAGGCTATCAAAATTTACCGTTGGTTTATGCCGCTGCTTGAGCTAGACATCCATCCCAAACTGGTGCAATACATCAAGTTGGCAGCTGCCCAAACGGGGATTGGTTCTGAGCATGTGCGTGCACCTCGCTTGCCATTGGTTGGTGAAGAGCGGGAAAGAATCCTCAAGGTCATCAATGATGGCATTGCAACCAGGCCAGTACTCTAACAACAAATCAAGGGATTGCCTTCATAGGGGATGCCAAGAAAAATAAATTATACCATGTTTTCAGATGCAACCATAGAAGAGGTAAATAATGCCATGAAGCGATCTGGCAGGGCTTTCAAAATGTATTCCAAATCCTCATTGGAACAGCGTGCCAGTCTCTTGCGCGCCATAGCAACAGAAATTGAGGCATTGGGTGATGCACTCATCGAAGTGACCATGAGGGAAACCAATCTTCCTGAAGCAAGACTGAAGGGAGAGCGGGGGAGAACCATGTACCAGTTGACCAGTTATGCTGATGCCTGCGAAAAAGGCGATTGGCTTGAGGCGAGGATCTGCACGGCCCTCCCAGACAAAGTACCTGCAAGACCTGATATCAGGAAAATGTTGGTTCCATTGGGCCCAGTGGTGGTCTTTGGTTCAAGCAATTTCCCTTACGCGTACTCCACCGCAGGTGGAGACACTGCTTCCGCCCTGGCCGCTGGTTGTACAGTGGTGGTCAAGGCACATCCTGCCCATCCAGAAACATCAGCCATGGTTGCGGGTGCCATCAGCAAGGCCCTCACAACAATGGAAATGTCTCAAGATATCTTTATTCATCTCAACGGGGCCTCCCATGCAGTGGGAGAGGCACTCGTAAAAAATGAACATGCCAAAGCAGTTGGGTTTACTGGTTCTTTCACCGGAGGAATGGCATTGTTCACATGGGCCAACCAAAGAAAAGAACCGATCCCCGTTTTTGCAGAAATGGGCAGTGTCAATCCCGTATTTTTATTGGAAGAAAAATTGTCTTCAGATCCAGCAGGCATCGCCAAGATGTATGCAGATTCCATCAGCCTGGGTGTAGGACAGTTTTGCACCAACCCAGGTATCATCATCGGCATTGACTCAGCGGCATTGCAGGCGTTCATATCTTTTTTGGGAGAAAAAATGGATGCCATCAGCGTAGGTAAAATGCTGCATCAGGGCATTGCTGATGCATATGTCCAAAAAGCAGCAACAGTTTTGCAGCATCCCGCTGTTTCAATTGTTTCTTCATCTGTAGATGTTGCAAGTTTGTCGGCTCCCAGGCCCATCATCGCTTCCGTATCTGCTGCAGCATTTTTGGAGAATCCATCTTTAAAGGAAGAAGTATTTGGACCATTTTCTTTGGTAGTGGTTTGCAATAGCACTGAAGAAATGAAGGCTGTTGCAGTGGCAATGGATGGCCAGCTCACCTCAACCATCATGGCAACTGAGAAAGAGGCATTGGCCAACACGGAAATCATTGATCTGGTGGCAGAAAAATGTGGTAGGATCATCATGAACGGAGTTCCTACTGGTGTAGAGGTTTGTCATGCCATGCAACATGGTGGACCTTTCCCGGCCTCCACAGATCCAAGGTTCACCTCCGTTGGGCCAGATGCCATCAAGCGGTTTGCCCGTCCCATGTCTTACCAGAATTATCCCGATGCATTGCTGCCTGATGAATTGAAAACTGAAAACCCATTGATGATCCATCGAATCATCGAATAAAAAAGCACATGAGAAGCATCTTTTTTGCCTTCTTGTTTTTTGCCCATTTTTCTCATGCGCAAACGGCACCTGAGCCTTCTCATCCTGTCCTGAAAAAAGCCCTGGAAAGGATTGCAACTTTCAATGAGCTGGAAAGAAAGCTGGATATGGCCAGTGGGTTTCCATTGGGTTTGCATGGAGAAGCGAAAGCAAAAATAAGGCATGATTTTTTTCTGGCCTTGGACAAGGAAATCAGGTCGATTGATACCCGTCAATTGGGCTTTACAGACGAGATCAATGCCGCTTTGTTGCTCTACAGTTTTGAAGATGATATTTCAGATTTCAAATACTCCTCCTACCTCAATCCAATTCTTTCAGAAGGAGGATTCCATACCAACATAGCCGGTATTGCCAGCACAAGAATCAACACCTTAAAAGATGCAGTAGACTATATTGCCAAGCTGAATGATTTGCCCCGTTACATGGAAGAACATTTCGGTTTGATGCGAAAGGGGTTATCAGTAGGTATTGCACAACCATATGATGTTGTCAAGCAGTTTTCCAATACCTATGAAGTACAGATTGTTACAGACCCCGAGGCTTCATCTTTTTGGAGGCCATTCGCAAAAAAACCTGCAGGTATTGCCGATCCTGCATGGCAGGAAATACTCCAGAAAGGCCGACAGGCAATCCTTTTCAGTGCCGTTGTTGCTTACAAGAATGTCAAGTCTTTTTTTGAAAACGAATATTTAGCCAAGGCCCCCAAGAAACCCGGGGCACAATTTTTTCCATCGGGTTTGGCGTTTTATGAGGAAAGGGTCAAGCATTTTACCACCACTGACCTGGGCTATGATGCTATCTACAATATTGGATTGAAAGAAGTGGCACGCATCAAGCTGGCCATGGAAGAAGTGAAGTCACAGGTTGGCTTTCAGGGAGACATGAAGGCATTTATCCTATCGCTGAGAACAGATCCCCAATTCTATCCCACCAGTGGAGAAGCGCTTTTGAAAGAGGCCTCGTACATTGCTAAAAAAATTGATGGAAAACTGCCCACCCTTTTCGGCAGGCTTCCCCGTCAGCCTTATGGTGTAGAACCGGTACCATCAGAAATTGCACCTACCTACACCGCAGGGCGGTATTCCCCTGCACCCATCAAAAGCACCAGGTCTGGGAACTATTGGGTTAATGTGTACAACCTTCCGTCAAGAAGTCTTTACACATTAGAGGCGCTCACCTTGCATGAGGCTGTACCAGGTCATCATCTTCAAATGGCACTCACACAGGAGCTTGAAAACCTTCCCAATTTTCGCAGGAATCTCTATGTCAATGCCTTTGGTGAAGGCTGGGGATTGTATGCAGAATCCCTGGGCTATGAGATAGGATTGTACAAAGACCCTTACAGTCGGTTTGGACAGTTGACATACGACATGTGGAGGGCCTGCAGGCTGGTCATAGACGTTGGTCTTCATGCCAAGGGCTGGAGCAGGGATCAGGCAGTCGCCTACCTCGCAGAGAATACTGCACTTTCAATGCATGAAGTCAATACGGAAATCAACCGCTATATTGCCTGGCCAGGACAGGCACTGGCCTATAAAATGGGAGAATTAAAAATCAAGGAACTGCGCAAGCGGGCAACATCAGCGCTTGGAGATAAATTTGATATCAGGCAGTTTCACGATCTGTTGCTTTCTGAAGGGACACTCACCTTGAGGCTGATGGAAAAGCTGGTTGACAGGTACATCGAAACAACCAAATAAGCACCCACCAGATAGGGGATGGAAGCATGGTATTTTTCCGCACCAAACCACCCACCGGTCCTGTAGATAAGGAACATTGCCGTAAGGCATTTCATCCCCTCCCAAACAAAGGCATTTTTATCTCCATCCATCAATGAGGTTAGTGCATAGATGTAAAGGAAGATGAAGAGTCCATAAAGGAAAATCCCTGGGCTGCCAATGTCAGCAAGGTTTCCAAAGAGATAAGAAATGAAAAGCAGGAGAAAAACCAATTGGATCATTGCCCAGGTCCTGAGCCCTGAGCTGCTGGGAGGATCGTATTTCTCAAACGCATAGACATCCTCAATTTTTTTCAGCGGATATTTCTCCATCATGTCTGCCGGTCTCCATCCCGTTGGCATAAACCATATCCTGGCCTTGTCCATCCAGTGGCTTGTCCTCCAGGCATCAGCCAACAAACCCAACATGTGTTGAAAATTGATTTTGATGGGGTTCCATGTGGCAACGGGATGCGTGATCCCATAGACCGGAGGAATGTCTTTGCGCTCTTCCTGGAAACTGCCAAAAAGCTTGTCCCATACAATGAAAACCTGTGAGTAATTTTTATCAATGTATTCAGGGTTGATGGCATGGTGAACCCTGTGATGCGATGGGGTTACAATGATTTTCTCTAAAATACCCATC
>JAIPBY010000098.1 GCA_021738605.1 Chitinophagaceae bacterium
GAAAATTGGTTTCGTGGATTCAAAAGCGAAAAACGGAAATAGCCAGGCGGAGATCCGGTATTCATTTGAAGATAAAACCCCAGTCAATGGAGCAGTTGTGTATTACCGACTCAAGCAGATTGACATGGATGGTAAATCAACCTTTAGCGCCATCAGGAATATCAAGGCTGGAATGGTCAATGCAGCATGGCAGGTCTATCCCAATCCCAGCAGTGGATCCATCTCTATACAAACAGTTCTTCAAGGAAGGCAGAGGCTTTTGCTTGTCAATCAACAAGGTGCCATTGTGAGGAATTCTGAACATGCTGCTGGCCTATTGAAAATGGATGGACTGAAAACCGGAATCTATGTGTTGAAATTGATGGGTGAGGGGGGGGGAATCATGACAAGAAAAATCATCGTGCATTGATGGGCATGCATACATTTTTTTAATTTATTTTCATTGAATGGATTCACTCACGCATATTGTACTTGGTGCCTGCATAGGAGAAATCATCCTTGACAAAAATGCAGGGCGCAAGGCCATGTTGTGGGGCGCATTGGCCAACAGTGTTCCGGATATCGATTTCATCGCTGGCATGTGGATGCCTGTTTCTACTGAGTTGCTGGCACACAGGGGGATCACCCATTCCTTTCTGTTTGCCTTCATCAGCAGTTTTTTCCTGGCCCTGGTTGCCGCAAGGTGGCACAAGGCCGAGCCCATCAGCCTGAGAAAATGGTTTTGGTTTTTTCTGATTGAAATTGCCTGCCATCTTTTGCTGGATGCGATGAACAACTATGGGATTGGTTGGTTTGAACCATTCTCCTCTACCAGGATATCCTTCAATGTTATCTATGTGGCGGATCCACTTTTTAGCATTCTTCCTGCCATCGCATTTGGCTTCCTGATTTTTTTGAAAACAGATCATGCGCATCGCTTGAAATGGGCCAGGGCAGGCGTTTTTACAGCAATGCTCTACATGGGATTTGCGCTGTACAACAAGTACAATATCAACCGTGACGTGCAACAATATGCCGTTGCTAACCTGGGGGGCAAGAAGCCCTATTTTACGACACCAACCTTGCTCAACAACCTGCTTTGGTTTGTGGTGATGGAAGACAGCACTGGCTACCAAGTCGGTTATCGCTCCATTTTTGACAAGCCGGAAGACTTCTCTTTGCACCATATCGAAAAAAAAGAATCACTGCTCAAGCCTGTGGCCGACCACAAGGAAGTCATGGAGTTGAAGCAATTCTCCCAAGGTTATTATACAGTTGAGCAATGGAATGATACACTTGTTTTCAATGACCTGCGTTTTGGTCAGATCAATGGGTGGCAAAACCCCAACAGCAGGTTTGCCTTTCATTATTACCTTAGCCACCCAGAAGACAATGACCTGATCGTACAACGCGGCCGCATGGCCGGGGTCAACATGGAGTCCGCCAGGGTGATGTGGAGGAGGATGATGGGTTTAGAGGTTGAGGGAGTTTTAGGGAGATGAGAGAGGTTGAAGAAGTTGAAGTGATTGAAGAAGTTGAAGTGGTTGAAGAGGTTTTAGCTTGTTTGGAGGAATTGATAAATTACACAAGACTCCCCGCCTGGACAGGTGGGGAGGCAGGCTGGAGCGCAGCTACAGACTGACGGGGCGGTGGATTTTTAAATTTTTTTTTAAAAAAATATCAGCATTCATTCCGAGGAGGTAATTATGCGCAAAAAAATTCCCGGCTCTTTCGAACCGGGAATTTTTTAATTATTCAACCCACAACCCACAACTCAAAACTCAAATCCCCATCCTCCTCTTCAGATTGCTATCAATCGCATCCAGGAACTCTTCTGTATAGAGATAGTGGTCACCATGAACAACCTTGTTGCCATGGATACATACTGCCAGGTCTTTGGTCATTTTACCTTCTTCTACTGTTTCAATACAAACTGCTTCGAGAGCATTGGCAAAATCAATCAGGGCTTGGTTTTCATCCAATTTACCACGGAAGGCCAATCCACGTGTCCATGCAAAAATGGATGCGATGGGGTTGGTACTGGTAGGCTTTCCTTTCTGGTGATCGCGGTAGTGGCGGGTTACGGTTCCATGTGCTGCTTCTGATTCCATGGTCTTTCCATCAGGCGTAACCAATACGGAAGTCATCAATCCAAGAGAACCGAATCCTTGCGCTACAGTATCGCTTTGTACATCACCATCATAATTCTTACAGGCCCATACGAACTTGCCATTCCATTTCAAGGCACTGGCCACCATGTCATCGATCAGCCTATGCTCATACGTGATACCCGCTGCTTCGTAGGCAGATTTGAATTCGTTCTGGTAGATCTCTTCAAAAATATCTTTGAAGCGACCATCGTATTTTTTCAGGATGGTATTTTTGGTGCTCATGTAAAGCGGCCATCCCTTCTGCAAAGCCATGTTGAAACAGCTTCTGGCAAAACCCATGATGCTCTCATCGGTATTGTACATGCTCAGGGCAACGCCTGGTCCTTTGTACTGGTATACTTCATGTTCAATCAGGGTACCATCCTCACCTTCAAATTTGATGGTAAGTTTTCCTTTGCCCGGAACCACAAAATCTGTGGCACGGTACTGATCACCAAAAGCATGCCTTCCAACAATGATGGGGCTGTCCCAGTTGGTTACCAGGCGTGGAATGTTTTTTATAACGATGGGCTCGCGGAAAACGGTTCCATCCAGGATATTCCTGATGGTACCATTCGGACTCTTCCACATTTGCTTGAGGTTGAACTCCTTTACACGTGCCTCATCAGGGGTGATGGTAGCGCATTTGATGCCCACTCCATGTTCCCTGATGGCATTTGCCGCATCAATGGTTACCTGGTCATTGGTCTCATCGCGGTATTCCACGCCAAGGTCATAATACTTGATGTCAAGTTCGAGATAAGGTAGAATCAGCTTGTCTTTGATGAATTTCCAAATGATCCTTGTCATCTCATCACCGTCGAGTTCTACCACTGGGTTGTGTACTTTTATCTTTGCTGCCATGTTTTTTGTATTTCAGCCGCGAAGTTACTAAGTAGCACCCAATATAACAATCAAGCCATCTTGTTTTTATGCTTCAGCATGCTGTGGAACGTCAATCGGCATGGCATGTCTTTCAGCAATCTGGCGAAGTTTGTCTACGGCAATGTACTTGAAGTGTTTTGCCCTGAACCGGATCAGCTGCTCCTGGTCAAAATCTGCCAAAATCCTGGAAACCTGTTCTTTGGTGGTGCCCGCCAGATCGGCCATTTCCTGGCGATCCACATGCACCCTGATGCCCATTCCAATTTGCTTGTAGTTATAGGTTTCAGCAAGGTGAACCAGGATTCCAGCCACTTTTTCCCTTACTGTTTGCTGGGCAATTTGCAGCAATTTGATTTCGGTAGTGCGGATTTCCCTCAAGAAGATTTTTCTGATTTCCTCCTGGAGCAGTTCATTTTTCTGCATCAGGTTCTTGAAAAAGCCCAGCTCAATAAAACAGACACGGCTGTCTTCTACCGCAGAGGCTGAATAGGGTTGAAGCCCTGTATAACTCAGGAAGCGATGCCCCATTGTTTGTCCGGCACCCACAAGGCGAAGGATAAAAGGCCTTTCTGTTTCTGCATTCATTTCTAGCTTGATCACGCCAGACTGGATAAAGTAGAGGCCATTGATTTCATCTCCTTCACGGAAGATCAATTCACCTTTTTTGAATTCATAATGATGCTTGTAAGGCTTGTACAGGTGAATCTCTTCCTGTCCAAAAGACTTGAGCATGATACAGTTTTTCACTGTGCAGGTCTGGCAATAAGAGGTGATTCTGGTCATAATGGCTGGGTTTAAATGTGATGAATTTTTTTCCCTACCTACCAGAGCTTTAACGATGTAAATATTTGATTTTTTACTAAATGCTACGAATGACGAAAATAGCCCAGATACATGATATTTATCAGTTTCTGGTATACCCTTTATGTGGTATGAAACTGTTCTTTTTGTTGAAGAGCAGCTTAATTGCCTTTTCTTGTCATGCGGACTGATGATTCTCTAATGACCAATTTGGGTTTTAGGATGACTTCTTTGTGATTTGAAAAGTCATTGTTCAAAAACTGTTCAATGAATATTTTGCCGGCAAGTTTGCCAATTTCAAAGGAAGGTTGTTCTACACTTGAAATGCTGGGGCTAAACAAAGCCAGTGATGGTTCATTGTTGAATCCTACCAGCCCAATTTCCTCAGGCATTTTCAAGCCCTTTTTTTTGATGGCAAGCATGGCCCCGATGGCCATGCGGTCGCTGATGGTAAAGATGGCATCAGGCCTTTTTTTGGAGGATAGTAATTCTTCTGTTGCATAAAAAGCAAACTCCTGGTTAAAGTCACAATAGATCACCAATTCATCATCATACTTGATGTCATGTTTTTTCAATGCCTTTTTGTATCCCTCTAGTCTGCTGTTGCTGATACCCAGGGTTTGAGGACCCGCCAGGATGGCAATTTTTTTATACCCCTGCTCAATCAAATGTTCTGTAGCAATAAATCCACCTTCTTCATTGTCAAGGATTACGCTGGATGCCAAAAGATCGGGAATGACCCTGTCAAACACCACAAACGGGATTTCCCTTTCACTCAATACCTTGAAATGCTCATTGGATTTTGTTTCACTGGAAATGGATATGATAAATCCATCTACCAAGCTGTTCAACATGCGCCTGGTATTAACCACCTCTCTTCCAAATGATTCATTGCTTTGGCATACAATGACAGTGAAACCAGCTTCGAGGGCTGCTTCATCAATGCCCTTTACCATGGTAGAAATCACATAATCAAGGTTGGGCACAATAACCCCAATGGTATTGGTCTGGTTCTGTCTTAGGCTGAGTGCCAAACGATTCGGTTGGTAGTTCAAGTCCTCCGCCAGTTGAAGGATACTTTTCTTGGTTTCAGGGTTGATGTCTCCGGCATTTCGCAAGGCCCTTGAAACAGTTGAAATGGAAAGGTGAAGCCTTTGGGCAATGTCTTTGATGGTGGGCGGTTTGTTATGCATATTTCACAAATGGAATTGGGTTCATTCTGTCCGTTAAGATAGCCCAAATTAACCAGTTGCAATGATTTACCGGTAATATTGCCGGTAACGATACCGGAAACGTTAACGGAATATAAATTCAGCAAATACTGATATTATATTATAAATTATATAATAAAATATCCATTTAATGGATTTTATTGATTTATTTCTAAATGCCACATTCGAGCATATTCATCTATTTTCCTTAATATTACCATTGATTAGATTGCTGCCTACATTCTGTTTGAAAGTAGGGCAGATAACTCTTGCATGAACTTTAAAACCAAAACGAGCCGCATGAAATCAAAGTATCTATTGTTGTTGTTGATGCTGATTTGTTCAGGATTAACATTTGCACAAAAAAAAGAAATCAAGGGTAAGGTGATCGATCAATCCACCGGAGAGCCTTTGGCCGGAGTATCCATCATCAGCAACAAAAGCAAAGGAGCAGTATTAACCAAGGCAGATGGGACTTTTGAATTATCTCTCGACAAGTCTGCTTCCACGCTGGTGTTTACCTATGTTGGTTATGCCCCACAATCCAAAACAGTTTCGGGTAGTACAAGCCTTACCATCGCATTGGTTCCAGAAGCAGTGTCCCAGGCCGAAGTCGTTGTCATTGGATATGGTACACAAAAAAAATCAAGTTTAACGGGTGCCGTTGCCAAATACAAAAACGATAGGATGGATGAAGCACCGCTATCCAGGTTGGACCAGGCCCTTCAGGGCAGGGTTGCAGGACTGACCGTGCAAAACGTCAGTTCCGAGTCAGGAGCCGCCCCTAAAATAAACATCAGGGGAATCAGTTCTATCAATGCCGGATCAAGTCCGTTGGTTGTTGTTGATGGGCAACCAGTTCCAGATGGTCTTGCTTTTTTGAACATGGCAGATGTTGAATCGGTCGAAGTGCTTAAGGATGCGGCCTCAGCAGCCATTTATGGTTCCAGGGGCTCTGGCGGTGTAATCATTGTTACGACCAAAAAAGGAACAGCAGACAAGCCCAAATATGTGTTGAAATATTCTGTTGGTCAAAAAGAGGATTACAAGCGCTATGACATCATGACCACAGGAGAATACATCGGAATGCTTTTTGACGAAATGGCCAAGCGTGCGCAGGATACTACCGTATTGCCTGCGAACAATACCATTCCTGATGGAGACCGTGCCTCTTATGTCGTTGAAAACCTGCTTCGGGGTGGACAAAGTACTGACTGGCAGAGTGAGTCTTTGAGGCCTGCCACTTTTCAAAACATCATGCTCACAGTTGCAGGTGGTAAAAAAGATGTGCGGTATTTCCTGTCTACAGGTTACCAGAATGATGAGGGAATGATGTTCAAAAGCAACTATGAAAAATTCAACATCAGAACCCGTGTAGACCTTGATCTCAGCAAGAAAGTGAAGTTGAGTTTAAACCTCAATCCATCATATTCCAAGCGTTCTGCCCCTTCAGAAAATTTCACCAATTTCTGGAGATTTCCAACCTGGTTGCCTGTCTATCACAATGAAGCAACAGCCGCATTTGTTGGCAGAAATCCCCAATATGCAGGAATCAAAGCTGGTGATTATGCACATCCAAGGCATTTCTCTGGCCTCAGTTATGCTGGCACTATGCCGGATGGTTCCAACTGGACTTCCGGCGCTGCAACGGTAAATCCCAGTGGTTCTGCCCAGCAGAATCCCAGATCTGCAGTGATGCGCACAGATATTTTTACCAATGAGTACAGGTTGCAATCATCTGCCGATTTGAATATTGTATTGGCACCTGGGCTTAGTTTCAAAACACTGGCCAGTACTTATTTAAACTATACCAATGGTGTTGATTTCTCTGAGCGAAGTGCCAACAGGGATGGAGACAACAACAGGGGTGAATTTACGAACAATGTATTCATTGACATCCTTTCAGAAAACACCTTGAATTATGTGAAAACTGCAGGGAAAAGTGATTTCAATCTGCTTGCTGGTTTTACTTCTCAAAAAACAACCGTGAGCAGGGAACAAACTGCAGCAATCGATTTCCCAAGTGATCAGATCAGGACCCTGAACAGCGCTGCGCAGCTGGATAAAAACGGAACCTTTGGTACCAAAAATCAAATTGGTCTTTTGTCTTATCTGGGGCGTTTAAATTACAGCTACAACGATCGGTATTTGTTTTCTGCAAGCTTCAGGGCTGATGGAAGCTCCTATTTTGGACCGGGAAACAAATGGGGAACATTCCCATCTATTTCATTGGGATGGATAGCTACCAAAGAAAAATTCCTCTCCAACATCGATTGGCTTTCAACACTTAAGTTCAGGGGTAGTTATGGAATTTCCGGTAACAACCGTATTTCAGATTTTGCATTCCTCGATTTGATGTATGGCGCCAATTATTCCCTGGGTTCTGGTACAGGAACCTCATTCCCTGGTTTGGTCAACTCTTCCACCATCATCTCCAATCCTAACATCACCTGGGAGAGCACTTATCAAAGCAATTTCGGATTGGACGCATCTTTGTTCAATGGCAGAATTGGCATTACATTGGATGCATATAAATCAAAAACAGACAAGCTCCTGCTCCAACAATCAGCCATGGCATTTATTGGTGTTCCACAATTCTGGAACAATATTGGAAGCTTGAGAAATACGGGTATTGAGTTGGAATTGACAACAAAAAATATTCAAACCAAAAATTTCAGGTGGTCAACATCTGGAAATTTTTCTCAAAACAGGAATAGCATTATTGAGTTGGGAACCGAAGCTTATTTGTTGAACCAGGGTGAAAGAACAGAAGTTTATCGGAACCAGGTGGGTAATCCATTGGTCCAGTTTTATGGATTCAAGACAGACGGCGTTTGGCTTTCCCAAGACCAGATCAACAAGGCCTTGGCCAGCGGGTTGACCAGTACGATGAGCAATGTTTTTGTTCCTGGAGGATTGAAACTGGTGGACGTCAATGGTGACAACAAACTTAACAATGATGACAGAACAGACCTTGGCAATCCATATCCTGATTTCACCTGGGGGTTGACCAATAATTTTGGCTTCAAGGGCTTTGATGTTAGCTTTACCCTCCAAGGCGTTCAGGGTGGCAAGTTGATCAATGGTGATCCCAACTACAATGAATCAAGAAGAACAATCAAGACATACAACCAAAACCGTTGGGTCAGTGCGAAATTTCCTGGTGATGGCAAGACTCCCTTCTCCACTGTTGGATACAACTGGATGCTTACAGATTATGTGATTGAAGATGCATCGTATTTTTCTCTCCGCGACGTAAACATAGGATATACCGTTCCTGCTGCATTCATGAAAAAAGTGAAGGTCAACAGCATGCGGTTTTATTTTTCTGCACAAAACCTTTATTTCAAAACTGCAAAAGGATACCGTGGACTCAATCCTGAAGGAAGGTTTTCCAACGGGGCCTATTCATCCGTGTTGATTGATGGATACCAGCGAGGATCCTTCCCAATCCCTAAAACTGTATTGATAGGTATTGACATCAATTTCTAATCTCCAACGAATTTAAAACAGCAATATGAAATCATTTATATCTGTCCTTCTGGTTTGCATGTTTTTCCTTGCATCCTGCAAAAAAAATATTGAGTTGTATCCACTCAGCAATGTAACTACTGCCACTTTTTA
>JAIPBY010000099.1 GCA_021738605.1 Chitinophagaceae bacterium
TAGAGCTGCTGCATTTCATGGTCTTCCATCTTGCCCCTTGATATTTTTTCAAGGTGGATCTCACTTTCAGCAGATAGGATCCTTTGCACAAGCTGGCTGGTGCTCATCTCCAGGCTGAAGAAAGCAACTGCCGTGGGTTTGGTAGGATGCATGGCAGCATTCCTGGCCAGGTTCAGGGCAAAAGCCGTTTTACCAACCGAAGGACGGGCGGCAAGGATGATAAGGTCAGAACGTTGCCAGCCGTAGGTGGTTTTGTCCAGGGTTGGAAATCCGGTTGGAACACCGGTGAGGTCTTCATTCCTGGCCCTCATCTCATCAATCTTGTTCAGCGTATCCATCACACTCTTGCCCAGTGTATCAAATTCTTTTTTCAGCTGATCATTGGCAATGGAAAACAGTTTCTGTTCTGCGCTGTCCAACAGATCAAAAACATCTGTTGAATCATCATAAGCATCTGTGATGATTTCAGTGCTGATGCGGATCAATTCCCTTTGGATGAATTTTTCCTGGACGATGCGGGCATGGGCCTCAATATTGGCGGCAGATACAACCGCGTTGGTCAGTTTTGAAATAAAATAAGGACCTCCGACAGCATCCAACATCTCCATGGTCTTCAACTCCTCGACAACCGTCAACAAATCGATGGGCTTGTTATCGGTATTCAACCGCACGATGGCACGAAAAACCGTTTGGTGAGACTCTACATAAAAACACTCGGGTTTCAGCACATTGATGACAATATCAAATGCAGCGCGTTCCAGCATGACAGCACCCAAAACGGCTTCCTCCAATTCGCGGGATTGTGGCGGTACCTTGCCATAAGCCATGGCATTGAATTCTGGCGCCGTTTTCCGCTTGTTTCTCCTGTCCCGGTTGATGTTAGTTTGGTCCATTTACTTGCTTTTCAAATCGTATTCAATCACATTTCAATTACCCGAAGGGTCTGGAGAGCGAATATACCAAGGTTGCCTGAAGCAATCTGCATTTTAAAAAAACATTAATTGGGAACAGGCTATCCACAGGTCAGTCCACAGCTAAAGGGGGTTTATTGACAGGGGGGATGGGGTTATTCACATTGGGGTTGAAGGGGTTGAAGGGGTTGAAGGAAATCCTTAAACCTCTTCAACAGCCGCAGGCGTCTTCAACCGCTTCAACAGCCGCAGGCTAGGGGTTGAATCATTTCATCAATCATGCCTTATCTTTGCGCCTATGACGATTTCATACAAATGGCTGATGGACTATTTCGCAACACCCATCGCCCATGATAAGCTTTCCCTGATATTGAACTCCATCGGGCTTGAAGTGGAAGGATACGAGGAATACCAGGAGATCAAAGGAAACCTGGCGGGACTGATCACGGGAGAAGTGCTTACCGTAGACAAGCATCCCAATGCAGACAGGCTTTCAGTAACCACAGTGAACATTGGAGGTGAACAACCTTTGCAAATCGTTTGTGGCGCGCCCAATGTTGCGGCTGGCCAAAAGGTCATTGTTGCACCAATAGGCACAACCATTTATCCTACAACGGGAGACCCCATCACCATGAAAGCGGCAAAAATCCGCAGCATTGAAAGCCATGGCATGATCTGTGCAGACGATGAGATCGGGCTTGGTGCAGACCATAGCGGCATCAAGATACTGGACGCATCAACACCAGTTGGAATAACGGTTGCCAGCCTATTTGAACCATACGAAGACCATATCATTGATATTGGCCTTACACCCAACCGCAGTGATGCCATGAGCCATCTTGGTGTTGCAAGGGATGTTTGCAGCTGGTTGAACCACCACGAAGGAACCTCCATCCAGCCGATCATCACATTGAAAAATGAGATTCCTGCCACAGGTGTTGCATGTCCTATAGAAGTAATCGTAGAAAATACAGCTGATTGCCCACGGTATACCGGTATGCTCATCAATGATATAAAGGTAGGAGCAGCTCCCAAATGGATGCAGCAGCGGTTAAAGGCCATCGGGCAACGATCCATCAACAATATTGTAGACATCACCAACTATATCCTGCACGATACGGGTCAACCCCTTCATGCTTTTGATGCAGACCAGATCAAGGGCGGAAAGGTCAGGATCAAAAACCTTCCTGCAGGAACTTCATTCATTGGGCTGGACGAAAAGGAAAGAAAACTGGAGGCCGGTGACCTGATGATCTGCGACAACGACAGCAACCCCATGTGCATGGGCGGTGTTTTTGGTGGCAAAGGCAGTGGTGTAACAGAGGCTACCAAAAACATATTTCTTGAAAGTGCCTGGTTTCACCCGGTTTCCATCAGGAAAAGTTCTTTCAAACACCAGCTCAGAACCGACGCCGCCATACATTTTGAAAAAAGTGTAGACATCGGCCAAACCCTCGAGGTATTGAAAAAAGCAACACTGCTGATCGCTGAATTTGCCGGAGGGAAAACAAGCTCAGATCCAGTTGATGTTTACCCAACCCCCAACAGCAAGCCGGTCATCAAACTGGAACATGCCTATGTCCAGAAAATGAGTGGTAAGGCCTATGACAAACAAACCGTAAAGAACATTCTCCTGGGAATGGGATTTGGTTTGTTGGATGAAAATGAGGCCTCTATTACTGTAGACACTCCTACACACAAAACCGATGTGAGCATCCCCGCAGACCTGATTGAAGAAATCATGCGCATCGATGGGTTTGATAACATTGAAATTCCAACCAGCATCCGCATTTCACCATCAGTTTCCAGCGGAAACAGGGATTATCCCTTGCGGGAGAAACTGTCCGGAATCCTTGCTGGCATTGGTTTTAATGAAATGCTCAACAATTCCATCACCCACAGTGCCAACTACTCGGAAGAGGAAATGGGCCGTGCGGTAAAAATGCTGAACAACCTCAGCTCTGAGTTGGATACCCTCCGGTTGACCATGCTGGAAACAGGGCTCCAGACCTTAGCCAGAAACCTGAACCACAGGAATGAGAACATCAGGCTTTTTGAATTCGGCAAAACATATTCAAAAAGTGAAACCGCATATTTTGAAGACGACCACCTCGCCTTGTTCACCGCAGGAAAAATCAATGAGGCTTCCTGGAACAAGCAGGAAGAAGAGGCTGATCTTTTCTACCTGAAAGGGGTCATCAAGTCTTTGCAGGTTCAGTCAGGGATTGAAAAAATAAAATTCGATGTTGAAGCCTCCAGCAGGTTTGAATATGCACTAACAGGAACAGCCGAAAAACTCAAGGTGCTGACCATTGGAAAGCCTTCAGCAGAGCTATTGAAGAAGTTTGATATCCGCGTTCCGGTTTGGTTCGCAGACATCCATTGGAACAACTGGTTGAAGGCAGGAGAGAAAAATACCATTCGTTACAAAGAGATATCAAAATTCCCTGCCGTTCAGCGAGACCTCTCCTTTGTTGCAGACAAAAATGTAACTTATGGGGATATTGAAAAATTGTTGAATGCCCTGTCCATACCACAACTCAGGAACTACAGGCTGTTCGATGTCTTCAAAAGTGAAAAACTTGGAAAGGACAAGCAGTCCCTGGCCATGAATTTCACCTTTCTTGACGACAGCAAGACCATGAAAGATGAGGAAATTGACAAGATGATGGCCAAGATCACCAGCAATATTGAAAAAAATCTTCTCGCGGAGATCAGAAAATAACCATGCCGGAACAAAAAGAAACATTCAGCAGGATAGAGGAAAAATTAGGGGTCCTTACATCAAAACTTCGTGACTACAAGCGTGAGAATGAAAAAATGCGCAAGGAGTTGGAGGACAAGAAATTGCAATGGGATGAGCTAAAAACCAAAAATGAACAAATGGAATTGCAGATGAACCTGCTGAGGAATGGAGCTTCAGGAGATGCAAAAACCTCAAATTTGGTTTTGGAAAAAAAGATCAACGAGTATATCAAAGAAATAGACCGCTGTATTGCGTTATTGGGAGACCAGGACTAAACCCTTTTTACCATCCTTACCTCTATCACTTCCTCTCCTTGGCTGCACTGTAAAGTATAAATGCCGTAGGGCAAATCATTCAGGCCTTCCCATCGTACTGAACTTTTCCCAGCATGGATGTTTTTTTCCGTTTTACAGCAAATTTTGCCATCTTCACTCTTAAGGGCAACATGAAATGGATAGTGATTGGCTTCCTCTACCTCAATGGTGAGGTTGTCGATGAAAATCGGAGTTTTTGGCTTTGCTAACATGGCAAACTTTTCGTTTTTTTAATCGCAATGGGATAAAAAACACGGCGGCAATCTCCTCTTGGTTAATAAATTGTGAATAAAAATATATAAATATTACGAAAATGCAAAATTTGATTTCAATAAACCTTCCGGTAGGTGACCGCTCATACCGGCTGAAGATAAATGCTGAAGATGAGGAGACCGTGAGAAAGATGGCCAAAAAAATGAACGACCAGCTCAATCAATTCAAAAGTCAATACCCAGGCAAGGACATGCAAGACTACCTGGCCATGTCGCTGTTGTCAGTTGTTACAGAGGAACAACCCTCTCATGCTCAGGTAGCAGCAGACCACGATACTGAAGCATTTTTATCCCGTATAGAGGCGTCGATTGAGAAAGGATTGATGGATTGATGCCCCTTTTTAACGCAGTTTTATCCCCTTTTTTTGCTAACTTCGCCATTATTGCCCCCGTATGAAATATTTTCGAAGGGATTGATTATGAAACAGAAAAAAACAATTATTCATGGAATCGTCACTCATCATACCCATCATCACAGGGATTATAGCCGCATTGGCTGGTCTCGGACTGGGTAAATTAATTTTCGCAAAAGATACCCAGGCCAGGGTCGAAGAAGCCAAAAAACAAGCAGCACAGATCCTTTCAGACGCAGAATTCAAGTCTGAAAACCTCAAGAAAGAAAAACTTTTAGAAGCAAAAGAGCGTTTTGTCCAACTCAAGGCCGACCACGAAAGGGACTCCCTGGAGAAAAACAAGAAAATCAATGACACGGAAAACAGGATCAAGCAAAAGGAGCAAACCATCAACCAAAAGGTTGAAGCGGTAGAGAAGCAGGTTAAGGAAAACGACACCATTAAAGAACACCTCAACAGACAGATTGAGATTGTCAACCAAAAAAGGACCGAACTCGAAAAGCACCAGGAAGATCATATCCGCAAGCTGGAAAAAATTGCCGGTCTTAGCGCAGAAGATGCAAAGGCCCAATTGATTGAAAGCCTAAAGCAAGAGGCCCAAACCAGAGCCCTTTCCCTGCAACAGGAGATCATTGAGGATGCACGCCAAAAGGCCAACAAGGAAGCCAGAAAAATCATTATCCAGAGCATCCAACGTACTGCAGCAGAGCAAACCATTGAAAATACCGTTACCGTCTTCCAACTGGAAAGTGACGAAATCAAAGGACAAATCATCGGACGCGAAGGCCGTAACATCCGTGCCATTGAAGCTGCTACCGGGGTTGACCTGGTGGTGGACGATACACCAGAAGCGATTGTATTGTCTTCTTTTGACCCATTGAGAAGGGAGATTGCCAGGCTTGCATTGCAACGCCTTGTCAGTGATGGAAGGATTCACCCTGCCAGGATTGAAGAGGTGGTTGAAAAAACCCGCAGGCAATTGGAAGAGCAGGTGATGGAAATTGGTGAAAGAACCATCATCGAACTGGGTATCCATGGCCTTCACAAGGAATTGGTGCGCGTGGTTGGTAAAATGAGGTTCAGGTCTTCTTATGGCCAGAACCTGTTGATGCACAGCCGTGAAGTGGCCAACCTTTGTGGTATCATGGCGGCAGAATTGGGAATGAACTCCAAACTGGCCAAGAGAGCCGGTCTGTTGCACGATATCGGAAAAGTTCCTGATGAGGAAACCGAATTGAGCCATGCCTTGCTGGGAGGTAAACTGGCTGAAAAGTACGGCGAAAATCCTGCTGTAGTCAATGCCATTGCTGCCCACCACGATGAAACTGAAATGCAGTATGTTATCTCCCCCATCATCCAGGCCTGTGACGCCATCAGCGGAGCAAGACCCGGCGCCAGAAGGGAGATTATGCAACAATACATCCAGCGGATCAAGGACCTCGAAAACCTGGCCATGACGTACCAGGGGGTTGAGAAAGCCTATGCGATCCAAGCAGGCCGAGAACTGAGGGTTATTGTTGAAGCCGATAAGGTCTCAGATGGCGACAGCGATAAGCTCAGCTTTGAAATGGCACAGAAGATCCAAACAGAAATGACCTATCCTGGTCAGATCAAAGTAACGGTGATTCGTGAAAAGAGGGCTGTCAACGTTGCCAGATAATAAATAGATTTTGTAATAAATAGGAATAATTATACTTTTGCACTCCAAATTTTTAGGTTATGAATCAAGCTATCGCATTTGTACATGAGCAGTTGACCCCAGTCAACAATTTCCCTAAGTTCAAGGCCGGTGACAATGTTACCGTTAACTATAAGATCATTGAAGGAAACAAGGAAAGGATCCAGAGCTTCAAAGGTGATGTGATCAAGCGCCAGGGAACCACTGGAACCGCTACATTTACCGTAAGGAAAATCTCTGATGGTATTGGTGTTGAGAGAACTTTTCCTGTTGCTTCGCCCAATATTGAATCAGTTACCCTGAACAAAACTGGTAAGGTTCGCCGTGCCAAGCTTTACTTCCTCAGGGAAAGAAGTGGTAAAAGAGCAAGGATCAAGGAAAAAAGAGTCAGATAACTCCTTCGTACAATTTTTTGTTAATCCCGCCTTGTGCGGGATTTTTTTTATGCCCATGCTTCCTAAAGCCATGAAAAAAATAGTAGATTTGTCTTCTATCAAAATTTAATACTATGTTATCCAATAGCGCATTTTTGTTGGCAATGCCCGGTGGTTCTGAGTGGATCTTCATCATACTTGCTGTTTTGATCCTTTTCGGTGGCCGCAAAATCCCTGAATTCATGCGTGGTCTTGGAAAGGGCATCCGTGAATTCAACGATGCAAAATCCAACGTAAAGAAAGAAATCGAAGACGGCATGCAGGAAAAAGACAAGCAAGCCAACTAATTCTTAGTTACCAAGGTTGTACGTTCACCATTCTATATCGGAACTCCGAAGAAAATTGTCATGCGGCGAACTCAGCTGCAAAGACATTACCTCATCATATCTTGACCAAATTGCAAACAAGCATCACCTGAATGCCTTCATTGAGGTATTTAAGGAAGAAGCGCTGGAAAGGGCCAAAACCCTTGATCAAAAAAAGAACAATCCATCCTCCTGGGGTAAATTGTATGGGGTAGTCATCGGCATCAAGGATGTTCTTTGTTATGAAAACCATCATGTAGGCGCTGCTTCAGGCATCTTGAAAGGCTATACGGCCATCTACAATGCCACAGCCATTCAACGCTTGCTGAATGAGGATGCCATCATCATAGGCAACCTTAACTGCGATGAATTTGCGATGGGTTCTTCCAATGAGAATTCTGTTCATGGCAGGGTATTGAATGACCAAGACGAGAGCCGGGTTCCTGGGGGCTCCTCTGGCGGATCAGCCGTAGCCGTACAGGCCAACATGTGCATGGTAAGCCTCGGATCGGATACGGGTGGCTCAGTAAGACAGCCAGCAGATTTTTGTGGTATTGTTGGCATGAAACCAGGATATGGAAGGATTTCCCGATACGGACTGCTGGCCTATGCCTCTTCCTTTGATCAGATTGGTATTTTCTCTAAAAACATAGAAGACCTCTCCACCGTACTTTCCGTAATTGCTGGTCAAGATGAATTTGACAGTACCTGCAGCGATGCACCAGTGCCTGACTATGCAGCACAGCTCAATACCGAACGCAAGTACCGCATGGCCTATTTCCCACAGAGCCTCGAACATCCGTCCCTGGATCCTGAGATCAGGAAAAATATCCTCGATTGGATGGAGATACTCAAAGAAAACGGCCATACCATTGAACCCGTTGATTTTAATTATCTTGATCATATCGTTCCGGCATACTACGTGCTGACCACTGCAGAAGCATCGTCCAATCTTTCGCGATATGACGGAATCAAATTTGGTTACAGGACAAGCAACCAGACCAATAACCTGAATGAACTCTATAAAAAAACCAGGTCAGAAGGCTTCGGAAAAGAAGTAAAACGAAGGATCATGCTGGGCACTTTTGTACTCAGCACAGGATATTATGATGCCTATTACGCAAAAGCACAACAGGTAAGGCGCCTGATTGCAGACAAGACCAACGCAGTATTTGCCGAATATGATCTTATCCTCATGCCAACAACCCCTTCAACCGCTTTTCGTTTTGGTGAAAAAAGCAATGATGCAGTAGAGATGTTTCTGGGAGATCTTTACACTGTCTATGCCAATCTAGCAGGAATTGCGGGCATATCCCTGCCCCTTTTCAAACACTCCAATGGCATGCCCTTTGGCGTCCAGGTGATGTCTGACAGGCTGCAGGAACATAAACTCCTGGATTTTTCCTCCAGGGCTTTGAAAAATTAACCATGGCTATGGGCAAATCT
>JAIPBY010000100.1 GCA_021738605.1 Chitinophagaceae bacterium
TCAACAAAGGACTTTGGGGAACCAGTGTGGGAGGCAAAGAAACCCTTTCATCCAAAGGCATGCTCCCTGAATCTGCCTGGCCAACACAGGTAACCAAACATGATCCTGAAGAGGCTGTGCTTGGTTTTGAAAAAGGTGAGCTCATTTCAGTGAATGACAAACCATTCGAACATCCCTCCGAGGCCATTCAATACCTTCAATCCATTGCGGGATCATACGGCATTGGCCGTGACATCCATGTTGGCGATACCATCATTGGCATCAAGGGAAGGGTTGGCTTTGAAGCCGCTGCACCCATGGTAATCCTCAAAGCCCACCATGCATTGGAAAAACATGTCCTCACCAAATGGCAGTTGCAATGGAAGGATACCCTTTCACAGTTCTATGGCAACTGGTTGCATGAGGGACAGATCATGGATCCGGTGATGCGCGATATTGAGGCATACCTTGAACATTCCCAAGAAAATGTAACAGGAAAAGTATTTGTTCAGTTGATGCCATACCGGTTCCAGGTGATTGGCATCGAATCTTCCTATGACCTGATGAACAGCAAGTTTGGCAAGTATGGCGAAATGAATGCAGGCTTCACGGGAAATGATGTAAGGGGCTTCAGCAAGATTTTTGGAAACCAGACCATCATCTGGAACGCTGTGCAGCAAGAGAATAAAAAAGATTAAATTCAATCCCATGGACAACAAGATCAGGATCGGCATCATCGGCGGGGCAGGCTATACGGGCGGTGAATTGATTCGACTGCTTCTTGTCCATCCCCACGCTACGATTGCCTTTGTACACAGCAAGAGCAATGCAGGCAATCCCTTGCACCATGTGCACCAGGACCTCATTGGATCAACCGATTTGCTTTTTTCCGGAGACATCATCAGCAACATCGATGTGCTCTTCCTATGCCTTGGCCATGGCGAATCCACTAAGTTTCTGAAGGAAAATGATATTGAAGCATCAATAAAGGTCATCGATTTGGCCAATGATTTCAGGCTCAACAAGGATGCCCAACAAGGAGACAGAACCTTTGTGTATGGTTTGCCAGAAATCAACCAAGCCAAAATAGCCACTGCAAAAAATATTGCCAACCCAGGTTGTTTTGCAACCGCCATTCAATTGGGATTGTTGCCCCTGGCAAAAGCAGGATTGCTGGGTGAAGTATATACAACTGGCATCACAGGCTCTACAGGTGCCGGGCAATCATTGAGTGCCACCAGCCATTTTAGCTGGAGGGCCAACAATATTCAGGCCTACAAAACATTGACGCACCAGCATGTTGCGGAAATCCATCAGTCCTTGCATCAGCTGCAAAACGATGATCAGCCTGCAGTGCATTTTGTGCCCTGGAGAGGTGATTTCACAAGGGGCATCTTTGTTTCTTCAACCATCAGTACCGATTTGTCCCTCGAATCCATCCAGACGCTGTACAAGGAGTTCTATCAAGGCCATCCTTTTGCCATCATGGCAGATAAGCCGGTTGCCTTGAAACAGGTGGTGAACACCAACAAGTGCGTAATCTTTATTGAGCAGGAAGGCAACAAGATCGTTGTGCACAGTGCCATTGATAACCTGCTCAAAGGCGCCAGTGGACAGGCCGTACAGAACATGAACATCCTGTTTGGACTGGATCAAACAAGCGGACTGAACCTAAAGGCAGCAGCCTTTTAAAACAACAATATGAAAGCAACCATACTCGGAGCAGGCAATATAGGGATGGCACTTGCAGAAGGGCTGGCAGAAAGTGGCGCCTGCAAAAAGCAAGACATCACCCTTACCAAACGAAATGCCAAGGCCCTTGCTGAATTGCAAAAAAAAGGGTTCAAGACCAGCCTCTCCAATACTGAGGCTATGCATGGCGCAGATACCATTTTTATTTGCGTATTGCCCCAACAACTGAATGAATTGCTGGAAGAAATCAGACCGGTCGTAAACATAAAAAAGCAATTGATTGTGTCGGTGGTTACCGGAGCGCATACCAGCGTTTTCAAAACGATTTTGGGTGATCAGACAAGGATCATCAGGGCCATGCCCAATACTGCCATGAAAGTGAGGGAAAGCATGACCTGTCTATCCTCCTCGAATGCAACACAAAAAGACATCAACATGGTGCAGGCATTGTTCAACACCATGGGTCAAAGCATCATCATCGAAGAAAACATGATGAGTGCCGCCACTGCACTCTGTGCATGTGGCATCGCTTTCTTTTTGCGCACGATCAGGGCGGCTTCTCAAGGAGGTGTTGAAATTGGCTTTCACGCTGGAGATGCATTGAAAATTGCCGCTCAAACAGCGCTGGGCGCAGCCAAGTTGTTGACAGAAAACAAAAGCCATCCGGAGCAAGAGATAGACAAGGTCACTTCTCCCAAAGGATGCACCATTGCAGGGCTCAATGAAATGGAATACCAAGGGCTGAGCTCCGCCATGATCAAGGGAATCAAATTGTCCGCAGACATCGCAAACAATCTTTATAAGGCATCATGAAAACTTTTGACGTTTATCCCATCAACGATATCACCATCACCCATGCCAAAGGCACCAGGGTTTGGGACAAGAACAATATTGAGTACATGGACCTCTACGGAGGGCATGCTGTCATCAGCATTGGACATACCCATCCCCATTGGGTCAAACGCATTGAGGACCAACTCCACCAGATTGCCTTCTATTCCAACTCCATCAAAATTCCTTTGCAGGATGAGCTAGCGGCCAAACTTGGTGAGGTCTCAGGGAAAAAAGACTTTGACCTGTTTCTTTGCAACTCAGGAGCAGAAGCCAATGAAAATGCCCTCAAGCTGGCCTCTTTTCATACTGGAAGAAAAAAAATCGTGGCATTCACCAAAGCATTCCATGGCAGAACCTCTTTGGCAGTAGCGGCTACAGACAACCCCAATATTGTTGCCCCCGTCAATGAAACCGACAACATCAGCTTCCTCCCTTTCAACGATATTGATGCGCTGGAAGCACACTTCAAACAGGAAGGCAATGAGATTGCTGCCGTCATTGTAGAAGGAATACAGGGCGTAGGAGGCATCAATGTGGCCAGCAATACTTTTCTACAAGCCATCAGAAAACAATGTGACGACTTTGGCGCCGTTTATATTGCAGACAGCGTACAGTGTGGCTATGGAAGATCTGGGAAATTTTTCAGCCATGATTTTGCTGGGGTTGATGCAGACATCTACTCCATGGCCAAAGGAATGGGCAATGGATTTCCCATCGGCGGCATCATCATCGCTCCAAAGATCAAAGCAAAACATTTCATGTTGGGCACTACGTTTGGAGGCAACCACCTGGCCTGCGCTGCAGCATTGGCTGTGCTGGAGGTGATTGAACAGGAATCATTGATGCAGAACGCTGAAAAAATCGGGAACTACCTTCAAGCGGAACTGAAAGCCATTCCCGAGATCACCGGTGTCAGGGGATATGGCCTGATGATTGGATTTGATGTGCCAGACTCGCACAAAAACCTGAAAAAAGATTTGCTCTTCAAACACAAGATATTTACCGGAGAAGCAAAACCCAATGTGATCAGGTTGCTTCCCTCCCTGGCCCTGACCATGGAGGATGCCACAACTTTTATCAATGCTTTGAAAACAGCGATTGCGGAATACCAACAATAAAGCCATCATGAAACAATTCATCTCAGCACATGACGTCCAAAACATTCCGGCACTGATCAGGAAAGCCCTTGATTACAAAGCCGATCCATGGAAAGACGAAACGCTGGGCAAGCACAAAAGAATTGGATGCCTTTTTCTGAACCCAAGCATGCGCACAAGGTTGAGCACACAGGTTGCTGCACAACAACTGGGCATGGAAACGGTGATTTTCAATGTTGGCAATGAAGGCTGGTCGCTGGAATTTGAAGAGGGTGCCATCATGAACGGTACAACGGTAGAACATGTGAAAGACGCAGCTCCCATCATGGGCAACTATTTCGACATCCTTGCCATCAGGACCTTTCCCGGGCTCAAGGACCGCGAAGCGGATTATGGAGAGCATATCATCAAACAATTCATCAAGTACGCAGGAATCCCTGTCCTGAGCCTTGAGAGCGCTACCCTGCACCCTTTGCAAAGCCTAACAGACCTGGTCACCATCACTGAATCCTGGAATGCAACAAACAATGCTTTGGCAGAAACCATGGTTCAGCTGCCAAAACCCAAGGTAGTGCTCACCTGGGCACCGCATGTAAAAGCGCTTCCACAGTGCGTTGCCAACAGCTTCGCACAATGGGTGAATGCCTGGGGAGAAGCAGACTTTGTGATCACCCATCCCAAAGGATATGAGCTGGCTGAGGAATTTACCCAAGGCGCAACGATAGAATACGACCAGGAGAAAGCATTGAAAGATGCTGACTTTGTATATGTGAAAAACTGGAGTGCTTACAATGACTACGGCAGTTTGCCACCCCTTGAGGGAGATTGGATGTTAACCAACGAAAAAATCGGGCAAACATGCGCTGCAAAAGTGATGCATTGTCTGCCTGTAAGAAGAAACATAGAACTGTCTGACGAAATACTGGATGGGCCAAACAGCATCATCACACAGGAAGCGTCCAACCGGGTATGGGCCGCTCAGGCGGTGATATCATCACTACTTCAATGAACGAAAACAAATTATATATCATCAAAGTCGGCGGTAACATCATAGACGATGCTGCCAAGCTCAGTACTTTTCTTTCCTCCTTCTCAACACTGAAAGGCAAAAAAATCCTTGTGCATGGCGGAGGCAAACTGGCCACTAAACTGGCGGCAGATCTTTCCATCCCCCAGCAAATGGTTGATGGCAGAAGGATCACCGATGCTGAAACACTGAAAGTGGTCACGATGGTCTATGCTGGACTGATCAACAAACAGGTTGTTGCATCGCTCAATGCCCTGGATGCCCCATCCATCGGGCTCTCTGGTGCTGATGGCAACTGCATTACTGCTCACAAGCGGGTGCATCCAACGATTGATTTTGGATTTGTAGGAGATGTGGATAGCGTGAACACCAAGCTGATCCTTTTGCTCCTGGACATGGACCTTAACATCATCATTGCCCCCATCACACAAGACAAAACCGGTCAACTGCTGAACACCAATGCCGATACCATCGCACAAGAAATCGCCAAGGCAATGGCCCAACATATTCCTGTCACACTTGTTTATTCATTTGAAAAGAAAGGTGTGCTGCAGGATGTCAATGATGAAAACAGTGCCATACCCATGATCAACAGTGCCTTGTTTGACCAGTTGAAAAAAGACAAGGCTATCTTTGCAGGGATGATCCCCAAACTCGACAATGCCTTTGCTGCACTGCAAGCTGGCGTAGAGAAGGTGATCATTGGAGATGCCACCGAACTCAGTGCATTGATAGAAGGAAAAACAGGGACCGCCATCTGCTGATAAAAAATACCAACATGTCAAGCATACATACCATCACAGAAAGCGCAATTAATCTTCTCAAGAAAATGATTGCCACTCCCTCATTGAGCAGGGAGGAAAAAGAGGTAGCAGATCTTATCGAACAATACCTCCAGGAAAATGGCATAACCACAGGCAGGCTGATCAACAATGTTTACGCATTGAATAAATACTTTGATCCTGCCAAAAAAAGCATCCTGCTGAACTCCCACCATGATACAGTAAAGCCCGCAAAAGGATATACAACGGATCCTTTTACCCCAACAGAAATAGAAGGACGCCTGATTGGCCTGGGCAGCAATGATGCCGGAGGCCCCTTGGTTTCCCTGATCGCAACATTCATTCATTTTTTCAATAGAGAAACCCTTCCTTTCAATATCATCCTGGCAGCAACTGCTGAAGAAGAAATCTCTGGCACCAACGGGGTAGAGCTGCTGCTCAATAATGAGCAGTTTTTAGACATGCTTCAAGGCAGCACCTTCATGGGTGCACTGGTGGGAGAACCCACCAAAATGCAGATGGCAGTGGCTGAACGCGGACTGCTTGTATTGGATGGAACCGTTCATGGCAGGGCCGGCCATGCAGCCAGGGAAGAGGGCATCAATGCCATCTACCTTGCCATGCAAGATATTCAAGCCATTGCACACATGGATTTTGAAAAAACATCTGAGCTGCTTGGAAAAACAACTGCAAAAGTAACGGTCATTGAAACCGACAACAAGGCACATAATGTGGTGCCCGCTACCTGCCGGTTCGTTATTGATGTGAGGGTGAATGAACAATATGGTTTTGATGAGGTGCTTGATCGCTTGAAAGCCAACCTGAAAGCCGAGCTCGTTCCCAGAAGTTTCAGGTTAAGGTCCAGCATGATTGCCATGGATCACCCTATAGTGAAGGCAGGCAAACAGCTTGGCCTCTCCCATTATGGGTCTCCCACCACCAGCGACAAGGCATTGATGACCTTTCCTGCCCTTAAAATAGGCCCCGGTGATTCTGCAAGAAGTCATACCGCGGATGAGTATATTTACATTTCAGAGATAGAAAACGGCATCATTGGTTATATACAATTGCTTGAAACAACCATTTCCGTTTACTGATCATATCCCCAATACATTACCATGAAACTTTGGAGCAAAGACAAAACATCAACAGCAGCGCAAATAGAGGCCTTTACTGTAGGCAGAGACCGTGATTTTGATGTCCAGATGGCAGGCTTTGATGTGGAGGGCTCCATTGCACATGTAACCATGTTGGGAGAACAGGGGCTGATGAGCAAGGAACAGGCTGACCTGGCTGTTGCTGAACTGAAAAAAATCCTGACAACTATTGAAGCAGGCCAATTCTCCATTGATGCCAGCGCAGAAGATATCCATTCACAAATTGAGTTCATGCTCACTGAACGGATTGGTGATGTTGGAAAGATGATCCATACCGGCAGAAGCAGAAATGACCAAGTGGCGGTAGACATCAAGCTCTTCCTGCGATCAGCCATCATTGATGTCAAAGATGAAATGCAATTGCTTTTTGATCTGCTGATCCAAAAAAGCAATGAGCACAAGGATACCCTGATACCGGGCTATACCCATCTTCAAATTGCGATGCCATCATCCATCGGTCTATGGCTGGGAGCCTATGCAGAAAGCCTGGTTGATGACATGGAATTTGTTGCTGCCGCTTTTAAAGTGGCCAACAAAAATCCGCTGGGCAGTGGCGCAGGGTATGGATCGTCCTTCCCGCTGAACAGGAGCCGCACCACCGCCTTGCTCCATTTCAGCACCCTTAACTATAATGCCGTTTATGCGCAAATGAGCAGGGGAAAAACAGAGAAATTGACTGCCATGGCCTTGGCATCTGTTGCAGCTACACTGAGCCGTTTGGCAATGGATTGTTGTTTGTTCATGAGCCAGAATTTTGGTTTCATTCATTTTCCTGATGAGCTGACCACAGGCAGCAGCATCATGCCCCACAAAAAAAATCCTGATGTATTTGAATTGATCCGTGGCAAATGCAACAGGATACAGGCAGTTCCCAATGAACTTACCCTGCTGATCAACAATCTTCCTTCAGGATACCACCGCGACATGCAGCTGACCAAGGAAATCCTGTTTCCTGCCATAGAAGAACTGCGTTCTTGCATGGAGATGATGAAACTGATGTTGAATGCCCTTGGCGTAAGAGAAAATATTCTCACGGAAGAAAAATACAAATACCTTTTCAGCGTTGAGAAAGTCAATGAATTGGTCAACCAGGGCATTCCCTTCCGGGATGCCTATGCACAGGTAGGAAACATGATCGATCAGGGAAGTTTTCACTTTGATGCGACACAAAAACTAAACCATACCCACGAGGGAAGCATTGGCAATTTGTGTACAGAAGAGATCAATGCACAGATGCAATCAGTTGCTGCTGTAATCAAGATTGGTTAAGCAAGGATACTACTTCTCCCCTTTCCAACGCAGGGTCTTGATCAGGTGTTTGATGTCCTCTTCCAGAAAATCACTGACCACAGAGATGGAGTCTGCATTGGGTGAAGCATCAAAATACAGTGCCCCGCGGAGAAAATGCCTGGCCGTATCAGCTAAATAGAACTGCTTTGATGTTGCCGCCTCTCCTGCCACATAAAAATACACGCCAGTGGAACCGTTTTCTGTAGCGAAGGCAGAATCAATGATACCACTGGCCTTGATGGTATGTTTGTAGGTCATTTTATAGGCTTCTTCCCGCAGGCTTTCGAAACTGTTGGCAACCACTGAATCTTTATACCCAGTTGGGGTTTTGATTTTATACACAGAGCTGCCGGTGATGGATTTATAACTGAGGTAGATCCTGCCCTGGAATTGATCAAAATTTACATTGATCCAATAGGGATTGTTGCCAGTGCTATCGGCTTCTTTAGAGATGTGGGCATAGACAGGATACTCAAAAGCATAGGGATAACCAGGCTCATTAAACTCCTTGTATGCCCTTTGGGGAAGGTCTATCTTGAAGTAACTTCTTGGCCTGGGCGTATAATCGCTGTTGCA
>JAIPBY010000101.1 GCA_021738605.1 Chitinophagaceae bacterium
CCAGTTGCACCATTGGTTGCATCAGACTTCAAACGAAGATAAACAGTTGTTGTAGCAACAGTTCCGGATGTAGCGGCAATGGATACAGAACTTGCATATCCGGACCCAGAACTAAGCGAAACTTCATAACCTGTAGGCGCAGTAGCTGTGATTGGTGAAGTACCTAAATTTTGTCCAGAAACAGTAACAGATTGAGCAGTTGATGCAGTGCCAGCACATGAGGAAAAGGCTGTAAATGAACCCGTAGTGATGATTTTGGGTTGAGACAAGAGCCCATTTAAGTACGTATCAACCCTATCGGAGGATGATCCAATAGAAGTATTCGAAGAAAAATATGCTTCATTACCAGGAATAACAAAGACATAGGCTTCCCCGGTATATGTAATAGCATTAGGAGTGGTCAAAGGATCAATGACAGCATTGCTGGAATTGATGGGTTGCCCACTTCCATTTACACGCATTGCAGCGATATAAAGCCCTTGATCTGTAGAACCTTGTTTTATTGGTCTGGAAGCATTTACAAGTATGGAAACTTCCTGACCACTTGCATCGGTATATTTGAGATATCCAACCACGTTGTTGCCATTGAATGTTACATCGCTGGCGTTATAAGAAACAAATCTGAAGTTAGTACCAACAAGTTTTGTTGATGAACTTATGGTGATAGAGCTGGTCTCTTCACCATAAGTGGTTCCAGCAGCACCTTTGTATACCTCACTAAAAAAAACTTCAGCAGCCCGAGACTCCTGCGTTGAAACAAATGGCAATACAAAGGCTAGCAACAAAAACGATAACGCTTTTCTAATTGACACAGTCATGAACAATTATTTTAAATTAAAACATTGATAAAGGATTTCCAGGAAGGGAAATTGGAGTATGGATTTTCAAAAGATATAAACATCCTTACCGACAAGATGGATTATAGTGATACAAATAAAGCTCAAAAAATACGGTTCAACAAAAAATACAAATTTTAAATTGTTTACTTTCCTGATTTAATTGTGTACTTTTTTTAGATATTGAAATCCAGGTGCATTTTGTCCACTTTATCGCAACAAAACTGACAAGATTGTAAAAAAGTAAACAATCCAAAGAATTTACACTACTAAAAACTACTTTTCACTGCGATAGTAATCAAGCATCTGATTGGGGGAATCAAAGCTGGAATACTTTTTAAAAGCCTTGTAAAAACCTGATCTGGAACTAAAACCAACCATTTTAGCAATAGCATCAATCGAAAAATTCAATATTTCTGCCTTTTTTTGCAACAATTCCTCTAGACAAACAAACCGGATCTTGTTGACATATTCGGGAAAACCCATACCAAGGGTTGATTTTATTGCACTGGAAACAATTCTGGGGTGAAGCAAAAGCGCCTTTGAAAGATCTGAAAGGGAGAATTCTGGATCCAAATATGGTTGATGAAGCTGAATATATTGTTCAATTCTTGTCATGGTTTCTGTTTTGACCACCGTTTCCATGACTTTTCCATCGGTAAATTGTCGCCCTGAATGCAGGGATTCAACATCCGGCAGGGCATCAATCTCTTTTTTCTTTGTATCCCCTTGATAACCAGCATATTGAAGGTCTGGAGATAAAATTGCGTTTTCGAAAAGCAATCCTTTCATCAATTCTGGCCTTGCTATCAAAAAGAAGGCACTGGCAATGATTTCTACACAAACCAAGGTCATCTGAACCAAGATTGTATCATTGAAGAATTCAATCCATATTGCAGACACAAGAATAGCAACCCCCAAAAATGATTGAAGTATGGTGTCGAAATATAACCAAGCAATCAGTACCCCATTGTTGCTTTGAAGCTCTGCAGTGGCAAACTTTTTGAAATCGAAAAGCATTTTCCACATAAAAACAAGATATCCAAGAAAAAATACAAATTTCATGCGCAGCATAACAACATATGAGAGCCCGAATGCATCCGGCTTGTACCAAGGACTGGAGTAAGCGCTTTTATTGTAAATGATTGCTAGCTTTTCAGCTCCTGAAAGCATGAAGATGGGTATTAACCCAATAGTAGACACCAAAAATGGGATAAAATGCAACAGATCCTTATTCTGGAATTTCTGATAAGGCCTCAATGTTGTTCTGCAAAACAGGTAACAAAGGGGGCCAAAAAGAAATTGCATGGGAGAAACCACTCTATAAAGGTGAGGCAATCGTGCTATTAGTCCATTTGAAATAGAAAGATTGACAAACAGACTTATTACATATATAAAATAAACCGATATGAAGAAATAATAAGCCAATGGTTTACGACGGATCAAAAATGCCGAGGTAAAAATGAACCCAAACAATGAAATGCTAAAAAAAGAATCAACCAAATATGACATGAGAGGCAAAATGATAAACGAGAACCAAAAATAGAGAAAGATCATTGCTTATGGGTAGCTAATTTGGATTTTTAATGGTTTATCATTGCAGTTGAATTTCAACATCATTAAAATGAGATCTGCCAACAAGTTGCTACTGGTACTATCACTGTGCTTCTCTTTCCAAGTAAATTCGTTCGGATATTCGTTCTTAGCTGAAGACTCTGTACCAGTTAAACAGAATATCAAACAATGGGTTGCTCCAGCTGCCCTTTTCACTGCAGGCTCAGGCATTGCAGCCATACCATCACTCAGAAAACTTGAGACCAGGATATACGATGGATTCAATCCCAAAAGAGAAATTACACATATCGATGATTATACGCAGTACCTGCCGGCATTGGCCGTTTTTACACTGGATGCAGCAGGCATGAAAGGTAAAAACAAACCCCAACAACAATTGCTTTTATACGCATTGGGAAACATCACTGCCGCAGCCATCGTTCAGCCGATGAAAAGAATTATTGGAAGGGAGCGCCCCAACAATTCCGATTTCCGCTCTTTCCCATCAGGGCATACCAGTACAGCATTTGTAGCAGCAGAATTTTTGTACCAGGAATTCGGGCATCACTCACCCTGGATCAGTGTTGCAGGGTATGCAACGGCAGCTGCAACGGGCTACCTCAGGCTCTACAACAATCAACATTGGCTTGGCGATGTGCTGGCAGGTGCTGCTATCGGCATGGCTTCAACCAAACTGGTTTACTGGATGAAGAGAGAAATTAACAAAAAAAAGAAGCTGAAAACCCAAGGGTTCTGATGGCTATTTGATCAGCTCTTTCCATCCCGCCTTCATGAAAGGCCACTGGGGAAGGGTATTCAACAGGAACAGCTCTTGGGGCAACTTTGTCTCATTGTCAAGAAACCTGAATATGCGTTGGATGGGATTTCGGCTGAACAACAGGGTGAAAATCCTCGCGCCCGACATCTTTTTATAGAACAACATGTGTAACAAAACCCTGTCATACCACATGAATCTTTTCTGTAAAACCGATTTTTGGAGGAAGGGATTTCCTGAAAGCACCAATTGGTCTACCACAGCAGCAACATGCTTCTGGATGAACCTGAAGGTATATCCGCTAGAAGGTTTTGTCTGCCCCCCGGCTGTTCCCAAATGAACAATATTTCCATTGACGGCTGGGAAAACATGGTCTGTCATTGGGATGACCCCAAACTCCTCTTCAAGCAAAGTGTAATCAGTAATTTTTAGGTAATCCTTCAAATAGTGGCGAAGGCCCTCATCATATTCAGCCTGCTCCAGAAGAGAGGGCGTAAAGAGGGTGAATTCAACCAAGGCCTTCCTGTCTGAAAAAGGCATCACATAAACAAAAGTTGTTCCATGGTCCTGTGCAACACGAAAATCCATGAGTGTTGGCTCGGAAGGATCAAACACAGCTTCTTTTGTTTCAACGATCCAACCCTTGAAATGCTGCAAAAGGTAATAGGTTTTGTCGGCCAGTACAGGTTGTTCAAATAGGATGCTGTTGAAGGCAAATTCTCCCCTAAAAATTTCATTTCCTGCACGGACTTCAACCCCTCCATCCACATTTTCAATTCCTTTGACGGCCTCATGCACCATATCAACCCTACCCGACTGGGCCATTTTTTCGTAACAATAGTTGTAGAAATCAATCCCCCGGATCATTTTGTAGGCATAAGGACCCAGATTTTTCAATGCATCATATCCCAAGCCATGGAACCAGGCCTTGCCCCATTTGCGAAAAACAATTTCCTCAAAAAATCCGGAACTTTTTTCCCAATAACACCAGGTGCGATCATTGGTGCGGTTTTGCTCTTTCTCAATCAACAGGATTGTCTTGCCTGCCAGGGATGGGGCTTGCAGCACATGGAGGATAAAACTCAACCCTGCACAGCCACCGCCTGTAACGATATAATCATATTTATCCTTCAGGGGCATATTCCACCTTCTTGCCTTTCATGAGTTGCTTGTCACGCCTTACCTTTTCCCAGTATTTTTTGTGAACATATAACATACCGAAACTCTCACCCTGGTGTTTGTGCAGGTGCTTATGGTGCATCTTGTGGGCCCAACGGATGGCACGGATATAGGTATTGTTGCTTCTCGAAAACCACTTGAATCGCTGGTGAATGATCACATCATGAACAATAAAATAGGCAAAACCATAGGCCATGATGCCAAAGCCGATGCCATGCAGCCACCAAAAACCTGGGGTTTGCATGCCGTACATGATGCTCAACATGCTGGGGATTGCAAAAATCACAAAAAAAGCATCGTTCTTCTCAAAAAAACCAGGCTCCACCTGGTGGTGGTCTTTATGGAGGTACCAAAGAAAACCATGCATGACCCAGCGGTGGGTACACCAGGTAATGGCTTCCATCAGCAAAAAAACACCCAATACAATCAAAAAATACAGAACGGCTATCATGTGTGTAAAGTTAAGGCAATGTATGATTAGTAAACACGGGAACTGTCTTCAATGTTCGCCGTCAACTGAAAAGGTCCATGATAAATAAAATGAATGATGATGATATCCGTCAGCCAAACTGGATGGCGGGAATGCTTTATTTGTATAAATATTCCAGCCATGGGCACCGCATTGTTTTATAAGGAATTGGGTAAGTTATTGTACGCGATTGCCATCGCAGACGAAACGGTAACTGAACAGGAAAAGGCAGCGGTGAGCAAACTGATCAGGGAAAGGCTGTTGCACAAGGAAATGGATGAAGACCGCTTTGGATCAAATGAGGCTTGGATTACACAGTTTTCTTTTGATACTGCAGAAGACAGCTATACCAATGCAGAAGAGGCGTTTCAGGAATTTCTGGACTTCGCAAAGGCCTTTAAACACGATTTGACCGACCAAGACCTGGACGTATGCATCAGTCTTTCGGAACACATGGCAGACGCTTACCACCATGTCAACGAAAAAGAACATGCCATGCTCAAAGAATTGCGTGAATTCCTGAAAACAATCAACGGACCAAAACTTATTTTTTAATACCCCTCAAATCAACCCAGCATGAAAAAAATTCTCCTTGTTTTTGACGGCAGCCATTTTTCTGAAGGCGCTTTCCGCATGGTTACCTTTCTCAATGAATTTGAGCCAATCCTGGCGACAGGCGTATTCCTTCAACCCATTGACTACCGCGACATTATTGGGTACAGCGGCATGGGAACCGCAACGCCCATCACTGTTGCACCCAATGAGACGGATGAAGGACTGATCAACCGGAACATGCGGTACTTTGAACAAAAATGCGAACATGCTGGGCTTGAATTCAGAAGCCACCGCGACACAGATCTTTTTGCCCTGCAGGAACTGCAAACGGAAACCAGGTTCGCAGACCTCATGATCCTGAGCAGTGAAATATTCTATGAAAATATAGGCAATGAGCAACCCAATGACTACCTCAGGAAAGTGCTTCGGCAAACAGAATGCCCTGTCCTGCTGGTACCGGAAAAATATGCACTGCCCAGCAAAATCATGTTGGCCTATGACGGAAAAGCAGATGCTGTCTTTGCGATCAAGCAATTCACCTATCTTTTCCCCCAATTGTTTCATTGGGAAACCAAGTTGATTTCACTTGAGGATGAAAATGAACCCCTCCCACACCAGGAGCTGATTGAAGAATTGGCGGCCAAGCATTTCTCCAACCTGACCCTTGAAGCTGTTACACACGAAACTGCCGAAACTTTTGCCAATTGGGTGGCTGAACAAACAGAATACATGCTGGTGACAGGGGCCTACGGAAGAAGTGAGCTGTCCAACCTGTTCAAAAAAAGCTTCCTCTCTGATGTGATCGGACAGCACAAGATACCCGTGTTTGTTGCGCACAAGTAGACGTCAAAACTGCTACCTTTGCCCCTCTTAAATCAAGCATATGGCAAAAGGTCCTGTTTCAGCGTTCATTCAACACCACTACCGTCATTTCAATGCAGCTGCGCTTGTTGATGCAGCCAAAGGATACGAACAACACCTGCTCGAAGGGGGTAAAATGATGGTTACCCTGGCAGGTGCCATGAGCACTGCAGAACTGGGTGTTTCCCTGGCAGAAATGATCAGGCAGGGCAAGGTTGATATCATTTCCTGTACAGGCGCCAACCTGGAAGAGGACATCATGAACCTGGTTGCACACAGCCACTACAAGCGTGTTCCCAACTACCGCGACCTTACTCCACAGCAGGAATGGGAGTTGCTTGAGCAGGGATTGAACAGGGTAACTGATACCTGCATCCCTGAAGAGGAAGCATTCAGAAGGATTCAACACCATATCGTAAAGCTTTGGAAAGATGCTGACGCGAAGGGTGAAAGATATTTTCCGCACGAGTTCATGTATACACTGCTGAACAGCGGTGTGATGAAGGCTGATTATGAAATCGATACCAAAGACAGCTGGATGATTGCCGCCGCAGAGCGCAACCTCCCCATCATTGTTGGTGGCTGGGAAGACAGCACCATGGGCAATATCTTCGCTTCCTACATTATCAAGAATGAAATGAAGGCTACCACCATGAAAAGTGGTATCGAATACATGGTCTGGCTGGCCGACTGGTACCGCCACAACAGCGAAGGAAAAGGCGTAGGCTTTTTCCAGATTGGAGGCGGTATTGCTGGCGATTTCCCTATTTGTGTTGTTCCGATGATGTACCAGGACCTGGAATGGCATGATGTTCCTTTCTGGAGCTATTTCTGCCAAATCAGCGACTCTACTACTTCTTACGGATCCTACTCTGGTGCGGTTCCCAATGAGAAAATCACCTGGGGTAAACTGGACATCAATACCCCAAAATACATTGTAGAGAGTGATGCAACCATCGTTGCACCGCTTATTTTTGCTTACATCCTTGGATGGTAAATGGAAGAACAGGCAAAACAATCGGTACTCACCTTTTATTGCGACCGCATCCACCAGAATGGATGGGAAGAAATCATCCTGCGCGATGAGGCAACTGGTTTCAAGGCTACCATCATTCCTTCTGCAGGCGCCATCCTGAACAAATTAGAAGTTCCACACAATGGAAAAATCATCAACATCATTGAAGGATTCAAAGATGCTGAAGACTGGAAAAACAACTTCACACCTGCATTTTCAGGGGCAAAACTCTCCCCTTTTGTTTGCCGGCTTAACAATTCCACCTACTCCTGGGAAGGGCAACAATATACCACGGGCAAATTCTTCATGAATGGACATGCGATCCACGGATTGCTCTATGATGTTCAGCATGAAATTGCCATTGCAGAAGCTTCGGCTTTCATGTGTGAATGCAAATTCCTTTATCGCTATAAGGGTACTGATCCCGGATATCCTTTTGCTTTTGACATGAACATCCGCTACCGGCTGGAAGGCGGCTGCAGGCTCACCATCATCACAACAGTGCACAACAGGAGCGGAAGAACCATTCCCATGTCTGATGGATGGCATCCCTACTTCAAACTCGGTGAAACCATCGATACAGCAAGCCTGCAAATCAATGCAAGAAAACAAGTTGAGTTCAATGATACACTAGTTCCTACCGGCAAATTGATCAGGAACAAAAAATGGTTCAAGGGTTCACCACTAAAGGATGTCGTTCTTGATAATTCATTTGTCCTTGACATGGAAGAACCCATGCCGCACTGCACATTGTCTGATGAGCAACTGGGGCTGGAGCTTTATATCTATCCAGACCGTGCCTACCCTTACCTGCAGGTCTATACCCCAGACCACAGAAAAAGCATTGCGATTGAAAACCTCAGTTCCCCTCCAGATTCTTTCAACAACAAAATGGGATTGATTGAATTGGGTCCGGAAGATTCACAGGCCTTCCAAACAAGGTACCGCATCGCCAAAATCGAGAAGAAAGAAGAGAAAAAAGGCTTCTGGGCAAAACTGTTCAACTAGGCTTCAATTGATAGACCTCGTCCCACCGGGTTGTATACCTTCCGCTCCGCATTTCCTGGCGCATCTTCCAATTGCGGGTAAGCCCGGAGGAAACAAATTTCACCATATCATCCCGCATGCTAAAATTGATATTGTCCAGGGCCTGCATGAGGGCGCGGTTCTGCTGCTTGTTCTGCGCA
>JAIPBY010000102.1 GCA_021738605.1 Chitinophagaceae bacterium
GCTTTCAGCAATTTGGTGTGCCCATCGGCGGAGCAATGGACAAGGTTTCAGCAACATTGGCCAACATCATTTGCGGCAATGATGAAAATGAAGCGGTGATTGAACTGACACTGCATGGAGCATCCTTCATGTTCAATGAAGCGGCTTGTTGTGCAATTGTTGGTGGTGGCTGCAAAGCATATATTGATGATGTGGAATTGCCCTTCAACCGTTTGCTCTGGATTCCTGCATTCAGCATCATCAAAACAACAGCAAGTATACAAGGATGCCGATCATATCTTGCGGTCAGTGGTGGATTCAATGTCAAAAAAGTATTGGGCAGCGCATCAACCTACACGCCGTCTGGGATTGGAGGAATAAATGGAAGAAACCTGATCACAGGAGACATGCTGCCTTTCAAACGTGAGCAAGATCTTCAAACCGCACCAAATCTACATATGCTTCCCAACGGAGTAGGCATTTCACATTGGCATACTGCAGATCTTATTAAAGTAAACGCCAATGTTGCAATAGTCCATGCCATCAAGGGACCAGAGTTTGATTTGTTCAACAACGCATCAAAAGAAAATATTTTCACATCCCTGTTCACCATTTCATCCCGATCCAACAGGATGGGGTATCGGCTGGAAGGAAAAAAATTTACACTGGAACATAAAACCGAAATGGTCTCAACAGCAGTCACAGCAGGCATTGTGCAGGTTACACACGAAGGCGATCCCATCATCCTGATGGCAGACGCACAAACGATAGGAGGTTATCCGCGCATCGCAAGAATCTGTGCGGCAGATATTCCATTGCTTGCACAAACAAGGCCTGGTGTAAAAATCCGGTTCAATGAAATTGGTGAGGAGGAGAGTGCTGATCGCTGCAAAGAATTAAGCAGTAGAATGAAAATGCTGAAGAACGGAATCAGTATGCCAGCCTGAAATTGATCAGGCAATTCTTCTCCTGCCAAGAAAAAAATAAATAAACCCTGCGAATCCGTTTAAAAACAAAAACGCGATGGTCCACATGGTTTTTTCTCGGTGACTGATGCGCGTTGAAGACCTTACTTCATAAATCGCGGTTGCCATAAATAGCAAGGAACCAATGATGCCAAGGATAAGAAAAACATCAGCCCCTTCCCTATGGGTAATTTTAAGGAATGCACCGATAAAACTAAAAATGGCACTTGCAAAAAAACTTGATTTGACGATAGATCCCAGATTCATGGCATGTGTTTGAAGCACAATATTAATCATTTTTGAATCATCATCAGCCCCGCAAAATCTTCTCCATTTTTTTCCCTTTGGCCAACTCATCCACCAACTTGTCCAGGTAGCGAACCTGCTGTGTAAGCGGATGGTCAATTTCTTCCACACGATAGCCGCAGATCAGGCCGGTGATGAGGCATGCATTGGGATGCAGTTTTGCCTGTTGAAAAAAGGTTTCAAAATTCACACCTTCATTGATCAACTCCTGAAGCTTATTGTTGTCAAATCCAGTGAGCCAGGAAACAACCTGGTCCAGTTCCGCTTTTGACCTGCCTTTCTTCTCCACTTTTGCGAGGTACAAAGGGTAGACGGTTGAAAATTTCATTTTGGCGATGCGCTCTTGTTGTACTGCTGGGTTGTTCATCTGTTCACAAAAATAAATCCTAGCATCGTGATGAGCAAGAGCATTTTATTTCAATCTGCTTTAAAGGCGACAACAATCAATGATTGAATTATTCTTTCCACTCAACAGCAACAATCACTTCATTTTTTCTTCCAATCAGTTGATAGGGCGGATTGTATCCCAGGTACCTGTAATGACCGATGGGTTTTATGCCTTTTTCTTCCAGTGATTTTTTAAGTTGCTCAGCATATTTACTGATGGTTTCGTCATTGGCATAACCGCCAAATTCAATGGCAGCAGCATATTCACTGGGGGATTCATGTATTTCTACTTTTGCGTCGTTTGGACGGGGAAGACTTTTGATATCATATTCAGAAGGCATCACAAAACTCATGGAAGACTCTTCCTGATTGATGTCCATGTGTACAGGCGATGTCATCGCAATCTTGGCAGACGTTTCATTGTTCCCGAAAATATATCCTGCAATTTTCCTAAAGCCACTGCCAGAAAGTTCTCTGTAGTTTTTTGCTGATGACCGGATGGTCGCAAAAGTGGCAGGAGGATAGAAGCGAACTTCAAAACCGCTTTCTTTTTTCACGACCCGGTATTTCTGCTTTTCAACATTTGAGGTAGATATGGCCATAAAAGATTGGAATGCTATGAGAACAACAAAAATGACCAAAAGGGTGATCAACATTTTTTTCATGTCAAGGTATTGATAATAGAACACAAAACAGTCTATAGATGTTCAATTGGTTTGGCTTTTTGAGATTTATCATCATTTTTCATTTATTCCCTTCCCCCTTATCCTCTCCACCCTTTCCCCCCTTTCCCCATTGCATTCCCCGGAACTTACCCGAACTTTGCAAAAATTTGATGCCATGGCAAAAACGATTTTACACAAGGCAAACAGCAGGGGCCAAGCAGACCACGGCTGGTTGAAAAGTTTTCACAGCTTCAGTTTTGCAGGATATTACAATCCCGAAAGAATGCATTTTGGAGTTTTGAGGGTGCTGAATGATGATTGCGTGAATGGTGGCATGGGGTTTGGAAAGCATCCGCATGACAACATGGAAATCATCAGTATACCGCTGGAAGGAGACCTGGAACACCAAGATAGCATGGGGAATACCACGGTAATCAAAAAAGGCGACATCCAGGTGATGAGTGCAGGTACTGGCGTACACCACAGCGAATACAACAAAAATGCAAACGAGCCCGTCAAGTTTCTTCAGATCTGGATCTACCCCAACAAGAAAAATGTCAGCCCGCGGTATGACCAGATTACACTGAATGAAGCAGAAAGAAAAAACAAATTCCAACAGGTCCTTTCACCCAACAGCAATGACGAAGGTGTCTGGATTCACCAGGACGCCTGGTTCCACCTCGGAACTTTTGACAATGGCATTTCCACAACATATGCGATAAAAAAACCAGGAAACGGTGTTTATTCTTTTGTGCTCAAAGGAACATTCAACATTGATGGCATTGAGATTGCAAACCGCGATGGGCTGGGCATATGGGAAACAGCCGAATTCACGTTGACATCATCTGAAGATGGCGCGGAGATATTGTTGATGGAGGTGCCGATGTAATGAGGCAGCCTCACCGCATTTCCCTGACATAATGGATAGACGTCAATTCAGCACCAAACTGCATCCTCACCAACTCCCTTGCCTTATAATCGTTTTCAGCGAAAATGACGGTTGTTGTGGTGCGGCCACCCTTGAGTTGAACTTTCACTTCAAATTGTTTGACATTGCTCATAATCGTAATTATTTGTTTTAGCAAATATGGGCCGGCTGAGTGAAATTTTATTTCAGGCTGTTTTAAGAAATCATTGAAATAAAATTTCACAGATTTCGCTTTAATTGCAGAGGTAATCTATAGAAAAGGATAAACACCATGATTTACCACCAAAAAGAATTCCCAATAAGTGTGCACGATGAATCACTAGACAATTACCTGTCAAAGGGTTGGTTCAGGATACGGGAATCTATTTTCACGACATCCCATCTCATCAATCATGAGCAAAATGATCTGAACAGGGTTTGGTGGTTAAGGTACAAACTAGAAGAAATTGTAGAGAGAAAATCTCACAGTTCAATTATAAAGAAAAACCATTCATTCCGGTACAGCATATCCGATTTTATTGAAGCAAATCAAACCCACATTGATTTATTCAAAAGATATACTAGCAGTATTAAATTTGAAACCTATGATGATATAAATGAAGCGATATATGGCGATGGGGACCACAATCCTTTCAACACCAAAATAATTGAAATCTTTGACAATGAAGATTTGATTGCAGTAGGAATTTTCGATGTTGGAAAGGAGTCTGCTCAATCCATTCTTCATTTTTATGACCCGTTATATGCAAAACAGAGTCTGGGAAAATACCTGTTATTGATTACTATCAAGTTTCTGAAAGAGAATAACTATACCCATTATTATCCTGGATATATTGTATGCAATCGCCCGGAGTTTGATTATAAATTATGTTTGGGTGAAGATATTGCTCAGTATTATAATCCTGAGACCGAGGGTTGGCATGTATACAATGCCTCTATTCTGAATGACCAGAAATACACTGAAGATGAAGTGATTGATTTCTTTTCACTTAGTTTTTCATTCAAAAGGGTAAAGCCACGTCTGTTTTACCAGATTGATCGACAAGATCAAATAAAAGGGGGATTACTGGACTACTATCTTGAAGATGGATGGTTCAGGATGCAAAGTTCAATTTACAGGAATTCACATATCCTTGATTTTGAAAATAACGCTGTTTTCAAAGTGTGGAGGTTAAAATATGTGATATCGGAAATACAAACACATGCGTCACACAAAAGGATATGGAAACGAAACCGTAACTTCAAAGTCGCATTCTCTGACAAGTGTACCATTACAGAGAAGGACAATGAGTTGTACAGCAAGTACCGGGAATATGTGGAGTTTGATAGCTATAGAAATATTGAAGAGGCAATTTCTGATGATGGCCGAATAGATATATTTGATACCCACTGTGTAAGAATATATCATGATGATAGTCTCATTGCAATGGGTCTATTTGATAAGGGCAGGGTTTCAGTTGCATCCATTTTAAATTTTTATGACCCCAACTATTCAAAATACAGTTTAGGGAAATTCATCATCTTGTTGATTATTGAAAAAATGAAAGAGTGGGGTCTTTCAAATTATTACCCAGGTTATATTGTTGCAGGAAAACCAAAGTTTGACTATAAATTATTTCTGGGTGAGGAATCTGCATATTACCTGAACAGAGAACAAGATTGGGTTAAGTTTGAAGATTCAATTTTGAAAACAGAAACTTCAACCTCCAGAAAATTTTATGATCTCTTAAGATTGATTACACGAGTGGAAAACTTAAGCCTTAACGATGAAATTCATTAGAGCATTTGTAATAATACTATTTTGTATGTTGATAGGGTGCGTATACAGAGCGGTTCCCCCAGAGGGATTTGCAGTCTTAAAACATTATATGTTTGGCGATGGATCAACCTTGGTATTAGAATCTGACTATATACCAACATCACCCGTCATCAAAGATGCACTTGATAAAATGAAAATAGGTCAGACTAAAAAGATTTCTTTCAAACAAGATAAAGACTGGAGATTGTCATACGCCATCAATGGTTTCGACCTCACCAAAACAAAATCTGGATTTACGACAAAGCAATGGATTGCTTTTGATAGAACCGGAAAAGTATTTACTTACATCAAAACACCATTGGGTAAATTCAAGGTATATGATAATTGGGTTCATGTTGTGAAGTGCAGGCCGTTTATGATGGTATATAAAACCGAAAAGTAGAATATGTATTTGGTCAAATGGGATTAGATTAGATTATATCTAATTTGCAAAGAAGCGCCATTCCCTTTTGGTGGTTGACTTACAATTATATCATTTTGTCTCATTCTATTTCTCATCACTGAACAACAAGTTGGCATACGATTATCTGCACTTGGAAAACCACCAACTGTTCGGTGAAGATCTCCGGAGTTAATTACCTTGTACTCACGCCCTTGACTTCTTGCAACGACTAGTTGTCTCTCTAACTCTGTTTCAAAATCAATCCTATTAGGCATTTTACATTTATTTAATAATTAATGAAACATAGACCGTTACTCTTTAATAAGCAAAACATCAATTCCATCGGTAAAGACAAAATTATTCGTTATTTCATCCTGATATGTAGACTTCAAGGAAAAGGTACCTGTAATCGGGCAAGATGAGACAATTTTCCATCCATCATTTAATAGTATCTCGATTTCCTTGTCAGCGTTTTTTGTGTCATCATCATCTAAAGGAACCCATTTCTCAAAATTTAACTCTTGAATACTTGACTCTGCAACTTCAACCTGATTTTTAAATGGAATGTAAATTCTTTTAAACTGTATCATATAAATTTTTAAATAGTTTGTAATGTTATCAAATCGTTTAATGCGAGAGAATATATATCTCGCTTATACTGTGTTGTATATGGCTGAATGAAAATATTGTGCTGTGGTAAATAATCATGCATTAGGTTTTGTCCCAATACAGGTGGTGCTATATTATGCTGTATTGCCACCCATGTAACCCATCTAAAGAATAGGGGTGCGCTGGGTATTTGTTGATTTGCATTCCCACTCGGAGCAGGTAGATTTATTATTCTTACTTTCTTTTTTGTTGTTTTTATCCACCAGATTAAATGATTATTTTGCTGAGCTATCGAAGCCAAAATACCAAAATCATTGAACTCATAATATATACCATTACCAGTAATATCTCCTGAGATCTCAAAATTAATATGGTGATCAATTAAAATTTGAATGAATCCTTTAAGAGCGGATACCCCAGCATTAAGATTTCCATTTAACATTAACTGTAAATTTGACAATTTACCACTTGTAAATAATATGTTTTCTATTTTAGAGTTTGAGTTGAAAACATTAATTAGCTTATCATTCAAAACAATATTTCGATATTCTTCATCTGCGCCATTTCCAAAGTTTTTTCTTTGTGCTCCTAAAATTACGTCTGAAACAGAAATGCTATTATGGTAAAGAAAACTTAAGATCTCATCTAATCCAGGATTATTCCCAATTCCAAAACAATCCCACAGGCTTGCCATATTTCCATAAAAAAAATCGACATTCGGCAAATTTGCAAGATTTGGATTTAGAATTGGATTAACAATGCCAGGAATATTGCGTATGTAAGAGTTTGGAGGAAATGTTCCTAGCAATAAGCATCTTTTATTCAAATCAAAATGCTCTTCTTCTCTAGCTAGATAAGGATGAATTTCGTAAGGGCCTTGTTGGTTTTGCTGATGAAAATTTGCATTTACAAGATATGAGTTGAGGTGTTCGACAACATTTTGGTTAATTGTACCATTATTAGACCATTGAAGTACAGAATTTTTATTTAGTAAAGCAGGGCTATTTGCAATTCCGGCCTGTAAAAGTTGGTTGAAAAGCTGAGGTATTAATCTTTTCACTTATGGTGTTTTTTTAAAAATACTGTTGCATTTTATATTTTCCAAATAAAATCAATGGAAACAAACTTTCACTCCCCCCCTCCACCTTCGAGCAAATCAATTGTATGCTCAAGGTTTCTGAAATAATCTACTGCACCTTCATCGCCATCATTTTATTGCTCATTGGAATTTCTGACCCGAAAATGTTTCATGGCAATACTTTGATGGCGATGGTTTTTATTCTCATTACCCTCTTGCTATTTTTATTAAGAAGATTTTCGTTAATCAAACCCCTTTGGAACATCGTAGCCGTCTTCTGGGTTGTATTGATGGCTTTCTTCATTGGGAATTATATCATCAGCAAGTACTTTAAAAGAAAATAAATCAAATGAAGATAGTGAACGACAAAATCAGATCAATTCAAATTGATATTAATGGAATCTATCACATCCTCATCAACAATCCTTTTCTTATAGCCGTCCATCATAGAAAGCAATTTGATGATTTCATGGACTTTTGAATAATCTCCCTTATCCATAAAATATTCCATGCACAAATGATATGGAGCCAGTAATTCTGATTTGAATTTTTCAAGATCATTGAAAGCGCTTGTTCCCAAAAACAATATGCTTTCATAGGAACGCATCATCTCTATGCCCATTTCAGGATCCTGGAATTTGTCTTGATGCTGACTTTTTTCAGTGTTTCTTCGTTTCATATATTTTCAGTGTTTAATTAATAAGTAGAAGTGATCTAACTACACCAACTTATTCTTACAGTATATGCAATCCTGATTAGCACAATTGGTTGCGAAGCTGATCGATTGGGTTTTCGTCCAAATCGTTTCCAACCAATCCAAAAAGGCTGGATTATTTTCATACGTAAACGGATCAACAGTCTTCTGGTTTTCAGGATAATGAAATTCAAAACTGTATGCTGATGCATCTTTAAAATTCTCCTGCATCAACAAAGTATACATGTTGGCCTGCCTCCAATATGGTGTACCAGGATCTTCTTCAGATTCAAATGCCTTCAATACCCCCTTGTATTTCCCTGTTTTATAATCTATTACCTTCACGGTGCCTTCATGGATCTCAACCCTGTCCAACTTTCCTTTCAGTTTGGCTCCGTTGGGCAATTGATGGTGAAACTCCCCTTCAACATGATCGGGCTTTTTGACAAACGGATAGCTTTTCAAATAATCATTGATCAGCCATTTGCCATATTGCTTGTATCGACCAATACGGGTAGGATGAAAATTCAATTTCAACTTGCGCATTTCTTCATCAACCAACGATGCTATACATAAAGGATCATGTTGTTGCGCTGGTATGGCCGATACGGCCTGTAA
>JAIPBY010000103.1 GCA_021738605.1 Chitinophagaceae bacterium
GTGATGGGCAACAATATGCTGAGCGGGCAAAATGCCTATGCCGTTTCTGCGACCGTCATTCTGCCCCAAGTGCTAGAAGCCCTTGGGCTTGCAGCAGATGAACTGAAAACGATTTTCAACAAAAAGGGAATTAACATCCACCTTACCACCTTCAAAGATTTTCAGGCAACAGAAATGGATGATTTCAAGATACCAGCTTTCAAGGAAGACCTGCGATTTTCTGTACAACCCAACATGGTGCTTACCCTCAGCAATGAGTGGAAGACTGAGCAGGATTATGTCAACGCCATGTCCAAAAAATACAGGAACCAGTTCAAACGCAGCCGAACCAAGGCAATGGGCATTGAAAAAAGAGAACTTGGTCTGGAAGAAATCAAGGAACAAGAAGATAAGTTGCAGGAGCTCTATCTTCATGTCGCCAGCAATGCCCCTTTCAATACTTTTTACCTGCCCAAACAGCATTTCAGTGTACTGAAAGAGAAGCTTCTTTCTGATTTCATGCTGGTTGGTTATTTTTTGGATGAGCAGCTCATCGGTTTTAAGACCATGATCCGCAATGGAGAAGTGCTGGACACATATTTTTTAGGATATGACGACAGTATCCAAAAAGGAAAAATGTTGTACCTGAACATGCTCTACGACATGACCAGCCATGCCATCCACAACGGTTTCAGTAAAATTATATTTGGCAGAACTGCGCTAGAAATTAAAAGTTCCATCGGTGCCAGGCCCGAGGAAATGGTTGGACTGATGAAACACAGCAATAAACTCATCAACCGTTTCCTGCCCTTCTTTTTCAACTACCTTGAACCGAAAACTGTTTGGCAGGAACGGAATCCGTTTCAAGCTTCTTCGCAATAAAGGACAAAACTTCAAATGCGGTCTCGGCCATCCTGTTTCCCTTGTTGTCCAGCAGGGGATTGATTTCTGTGAATTCGATGCAACAAACCTTCCCACTGTCCATCAACAAGTCCATGATGTTGATGATCTCCGTTGGATAAAACCCTGTGGGAACGGGTGTTCCCGTACCGTAAGAAATACTGTCGCAGTCCATGGAGTCTACATCAAATGAAATGTAGATGATGTCACAATCCTGCAATTGCTTCAGACAGGTTTCCACGCAGGTTGAAATCTTTTTCTCCCGCATCTCATCAACCCTGTAATGCAATATCCCTTCTTGAAGGATCAACTCCTCTTCAGCCCGTTCAAAATCACGCAAACCAAAATACACCAAATGCTCAGGCCGAAGTTTAGGGCCATTGATCCCAATATTCTTGATCTTTCTCCAGAAATATTCGGTTGCCGCCTCAATGGGATTGAGTTGATGTTGCAGGTTGTCCATGCCCAGCACTGCAGCCAGGGGCATGCCATGGATATTTCCAGATGGGGAAGTATAGGGTGAATGGAGATCGGCATGTGCATCCAGCCAGATGACGCCAAGGGTATGATGCGGATTGGCTGCTTTTATACCGCTGATGGTTCCCAGCGCAGAGGAATGATCTCCAGACAATACAATGGGGAAATTATTTGTTTTGATTGAAGTACGAACAGCATCAGCCACCCGTTCACATTGTTCATAAACATGTTCAATGCGCTTGGCAAAAGGATTGGTGTTTTTGTTATAGATGCTTTCGTTGTGCGTCTCCACATCAATATGTTCATGGCGATGAAAAAAATCATCACCCTTATTGATGGACGCAATTTCCATGGCATCTACTCCCATGTCAGAACCCCTGGTGCCTGCGCCTATGTCGGATCTGTTCTTGATGAGTTGAATGTTCATGCCACTAAATTAACCGGGATTATTGAAAACAACCCGTTTATTGGATGATGTTGCTGTTAATTTTGATTAAAATTACGATGCCACATAAATAAATGGACCTTGGTGATTTATCCATAATTTCATGGTCAATAGAACAAGAGAGTTGAAGCAATTTTTCATGAGATGCCTGAGTACAATATTGTTGTTAATCTGGGGAATATCCCTTTCAGCACAGAACAACCACATCAGCATTGGGTTTTTTCCTGAAGGAGGAAAACTCATCACCGGGGAATCTTGTGTGATCGGATTCAAGGCCACAACAGCAAAAGGAGAGCCGCTTGCCATCCGGTGCAAGATCGTGGACGATAAAAAAAACATCTACGGAGAAGCCATTGCATTTCATGAAGGAAGAGGATCTTTTGAAATCATACCAGAGGAGAGATACCAATACTTTTTAACTTGTACGATAGACAGCGTTGAGCAATCTTTCCCTTTGCCCATACATACCGCCAAAGGATTGGCGCTGAAGCTGAGCCAGCATCCACAAGGATTTCAATTTGAATTGGCCAACCATGCTGAAACCATGCAAGAACAACCTGCATCGATCATTGGAGCAATGAACGGGCGAACCGTATTCAGGGTTGAAGTGCCCAATGGCAGGCCATATTTTCGGGGACTGATTTCAACAGCCTCTGCATCGATTCTTTCAGGCATCATGAAGGTTTCTGTCTTGAATAAGGAAAGCAAGTCGATTTCAGAGAGGCTGGTCTTTGTTCATCGCCCAATCGAAAAACTTCAGGTAACAAAAATAGATGCCCTCCTTATCGAGGCCAACTGGTATGTACAAACAACGGAAGATTCTGCCAAACAGGCACTGGACCTTCAGATGCTGACCCGTGATTTCAAACCCGGTCTGATCCAACTGCTCAGCGGCAATGCACCGATGGTCATGGATTCCATCAAAAGCATGAATGAGGTGGTGGTGCGCAGCAAAAAAAGATCTGCCACTGAGGAGATGAATGACTTCTATACAAAAGGATTTTTTTCATCAGGTGAAACAAAGATCCTTGACCTGGTCAATGGCCCCGACAAGATTGTACATGAGAACATCATTGAATTCCTAAAATTCAAAGTACCAGGTCTTTCTGTGGTAGACCCCAATTATGAAAATTCACCAATGCCAAGCATGGACCCATTTGATGATCCATCAGGATACCGCATTTATTTCCGACAGCAGGCAACTATCAGCAGTTTGGGCAATGCCCCCATGGCCATTTATTTGAATGAGGTTCAAATCAGCCCAACAGTGCTTGCGACTGTTCCTGCCAATGACATTGTGATGATCAAAGTGTTCAGCAATTTTGCCCTGGCCCCGGGAGGTGGAGCAGGCGGAGCTTTGGCGATGTATACCAAAAAGCCCAACCAGAAAAAAAGCTGATTATTTTGAGCGGGCTCCGCCCTTGAATTTTCTCAGGTGGTAGGTAAAACTCAATAAAAAATACCTGTTCAACACTTCCTGGCGCACGTCTTCAATATAGTTGAGCTCAACATTTCTGTTGACGCTCTTGTTCGCATTCAGCAGATCAAACATGGTGAGCCTCAACTCTGCTTTCCTTGCCTGCCCAAAGAGTTTGGCAACACCTGCGTTCCATAGTGGAATAGATTGGTTGATGGCAGAAGCATTGCCCCTGAACATGATATAATCGAAGTCGTTGGTGAACAGCCAACCTTTTTTGGTATTGATGGTGGGCTCTGCAGAAATCCGATGGTTATAAAAATTGGCATTCTTTCTTCCGGCAATGGTGTACTTGATAAAATTAACAGTTGAATTGCCCGAAAGCCCAAGATCAAGCCAGTCTTTCAGGTTCAAATTAAAGTTCAGGCGACCGCCATAGGTATTGCGGAAAGTATATCCCTTCACAGCATTGAAGAGGCTCACCTCCTTGCTGTTGTTGATCCAGGACATGATGTTGATAGAAGATTTGGGGTTCTTCATCGAGATGCTGTAATGGATATTGACCCCCGAGGCATAAGCGCCATCAAGGTTCAATGGCTTGATGTATTGGGCGCCATTGGGCAATGAATAACCATCCACCAGCAGATTGGCACCAGTGGTGTTCAGTGTGATGGCGTTGGATATTTTTCTTGCCGTAGTCGATGCATTCATGGTGACGGAAAGATTGTTGGTCTTTCGCTTGTTCAAAAAATTATAGGTCGCTTCCAGGCTGTTGGTAAATTCCTGCTTCAACAAAGGATTGCCTGCGCGCACATACATGATGCTGCTGTTGTTGACCACGTCCTGCAGCTGGGTCACATAGGGTTGTACTGTAAACCCACGGTAATTCAGCCGCAAACTCTGTGAACGACCTTTCCTATATTGAAGAAAAAAACTGGGAAACAGGTCTACAAAAGAATTCTTAAGATCGGATTTGGTGGTCCTGTTGTTGCTGGTCAGTGTTGCTTTTTGCACAGCGAGTCCGGCAACATAACTCCAGAGCGGGCTAACCTGCCTGCGGTAACTGACGCCACTCCTGTGGGCCTTGTTGTCATTTTCAAATGCATTGGTCAGGGCAGGAACCATTATTGAATATACCTTGGTCAACTTATCCAATTTATTGGCCTGTTGATCTGATCTTCCTGCACTGTAGTTATACCTATAGGTAAACTCGAGTTGAGATTTGATGCTCAAAGGCTCGGTATAAGAAAGGCTGGTACCGTATTTGATTCCATCCGTATATGTTTCAGTCACCTGATCCACTGTATCAATGCCCCTGCTGTAACGGTTGTTGAAGGATAAGTTCCTGGATTCGCGTTCGCTCTCATTTGCACCATGGCTAAGATAGAGGCTCATGGTTCTTCCGCGCTTTTTAAATTTATGGCGATAGAGGACGCTGCTGTACACATTGTACCCCTGGCTGAAATATTTGTTTACCGTACTGAGGGCATTGATGGGCAAAAGTTTTCCCTTGGTAGTAGTGGAACTGGAACTGCTTGACACATCAGACAACTGGCTGTTGTAATTTGACTTGATCAAAATTGTATTTGAACTATCAAACATATGATCAATCTCTATGTTGGCCCTGTGATTTTTATTCGTGCTTCCGGATAAAATTTTACTGGAGTTGTAAAGGGATGAATCATTGACCACATAGGTTTCACGCAAACGGTCTCTGTTGGTATTCGAAAAAATATCGCTGTAAAAATAACTCCCACTCACTTTTGTGGTCTTTCCCCATTGGTCATCATAATTCAATCCACCACCCTTGGTTGTGGAGATTCCGTTGGCGTTGCCATTGAATACATTGGTGCTACCATTCGGTGAAGCGCTGTTGCCTCCTCCGGCCTGTCCTCCCGTTCCTAGAAAATCCTGCACTGAGAAATTCTGGTTGTTGATATTGTTCATCTGCCCAATGAAAGAAAACTTCTGGTCTCCATTGATCCTGTTGGCACTCACCGCATGGGCATATCTGCCTTCATTTCCAAGAGCCGCACTGCCCTTTCCAAAAAGTCCTTTTTTCCTGTCTTTTTTGGTAATGATGTTGATGGTCCGGATCCTGTTACCATCATCAAACCCACTGAATGCGCTCTGATCGCTTACCGCATCAATCACCTGAATTTTTTCGATAATATCAGCAGGAAGATTCCTGGTAGCCATCTTGGGGTCATTGCCATAAAAGGGTTTGCCATCCACCAAAATCCTGGCCACGGGCTCTCCCTGCGTTTTGATGGATCCATCACGATCCACTTCTATACCAGGCATTTTTTTCAAGAGGTCTTCAGTGGAGGCATTCGGAATGGTCTTGAACTGACTGGCATTGAATTCGGTGGTGTCTCCATTGATGGCCATGGCAGCAGCCCTGATGATGATGCCATCCAGCACCGTAGAAAACTTTACCATTGGGATGATACCCATATTTTTTTCGGGAGATTGAGTGCTCAATACAAAGGGCTCGTCAACCTGCTGGTATCCTGAATAGGTAATGCGCAGGAGATAATCCCCAAGGGGAAGATTTCCAATCAAAAAATCGCCATTGGCATTGGACATGCCATACCTCAAGAGGGCAGAGTCCTTGGCTTTCAATACTGAAACAGAAGCACCCTTCAGGGCAAGCGTAGAATCTTTCAACGTACCCTTCACCAGTCCCGTCTGGTTCGACTGGGCGTATAGCCCTGCAGGTGTTGCACATATGACAATAAACACTATCCTAAAAATGAACCTCATCTAGGGATAAAAATATTTACTTTTCGTTTAAAATACTTGATTTTATTTGGGCTATTGCGCAATTCTTTTGAAAAACAAACACAGCAAAGGCTTTTCACTGCATAATTGCATAAATTAGTGGAATCAACATTATCATTGAACATGAAATCATTTTTGCTTGCTGCCGCCTTTTCCTTTGTTGCTGTTCTTTCCATTGCACAAAATTGGAAGCCCGCTGGAGATAAAATAAAAACAGCCTGGGCGGAAAAAATTGACCCCAACAATCCGCTGCCAGAATACCCCCGCCCTCAACTGGTGCGCGACCAATGGCAGAACCTGAACGGATCCTGGGATTATGCCATTCTTCCCAAAGGAAGCAACGAGCCCAGTGCATTTGATGGAAAAATCCTGGTTCCCTATGCCATTGAATCCAGCCTTTCAGGAGTACAGAAAATGGTAGGCGATAAAAACGAGCTCTGGTACCACAGAACGTTCACTGTTCCAACAGCATGGAAAAACAAGTCGCTTGTGCTGCATTTTGGAGCAGTAGACTGGAAGGCCGATATCTGGATCAACGATATCAAAGTGGGCGGACACCAGGGCGGCTATGCCCCATTCAGCCTGGACATCACCCCTTTCCTTGCAAAAGACAAGCAACAGAAACTGGTGGTGAAAGTCTGGGACCCTACCGATCAGGGTTTTCAACCCAGGGGCAAGCAGGTGAACCTTCCCAAAGGAATCTGGTATACGCCGGTTACCGGCATCTGGCAAACGGTTTGGCTTGAACCGGTTGAAGCATCACATGTATCTGCATTGAAAACAGTGCCCAATATTGATGGAGGAAATGTTGCAGTAATGGCTTCTACGGTTAGCACATCTGCCAACGACATCATTGAAGTGAAGGTGATGGAGAATGGGAAATTGATTGGTATGGGCAAAGCCGTGGTGGGGCAGGAAGTAACCGTTGCTGTTCCCAATGCAAAATTGTGGAGCCCCGAGTCTCCATTTCTTTATGACATGGAAGTATCTATCTTGCACAATGGCATCGCAACAGACAAACTGAAAAGCTATTTCGGGATGCGCAAGATATCCACCAAGGCTGATGCCAATGGCATCCACCGCATGCAACTCAACAACAAAGATTATTTCCAGTTTGGCCCGCTTGACCAGGGATGGTGGCCTGACGGACTGTACACTGCAGCTACTGATGAAGCATTGTTGTATGACATCAAAAAAACAAAAGACCTTGGATTTAACATGATCCGCAAGCATGTAAAAGTAGAACCCGCCAGGTGGTATTATCATTGCGATCGTGAAGGGATCCTGGTTTGGCAGGACATGCCCAGCGGTGACGCCAACCCCAAATGGCAGACACGCAACTATTTCAATGGACTGGAATTGCAACGCAGCCAACAATCGGAACAAAATTTCATCCAGGAGTGGAAAGAAATCATGGACCTGACCTATTCCAATCCATCGGTTGTGGTGCTGGTGCCTTTCAATGAGGCATGGGGCCAATTCAAAACCCCGGAGATCGTGGAGATGACGAAAAACTATAACCCTTCAAGGCTTGTTAACCCAGCCAGCGGCGGCAATCACTATGACGTAGGTGATATGATTGATATCCACAACTATCCTGAACCAGTCATGGGATTGTTTGATTCCAAGCGCGTGAATGTATTGGGCGAATATGGTGGCATTGGTCTGGTCAAAGACAACCATGTTTGGGAAAACAACCGCAACTGGGGCTATGTGCAATACAAAACCAGCGAAGAAGCCACCAAGGCTTATGTCTCCTTTGCTGAAAAACTTAAAAAACTCATTCCTTTCGGATACGCCGCTGCCGTCTACACCCAGACCACAGATGTTGAAATCGAAATCAATGGCTTGATGACCTATGACAGAAAAATGATCAAGCTGGACGAAGCAGCAGTTAGAAAAATAAACCAGGAAGTGATCGCCACATTGAACAAATAAGCATCATTTCCTCAGTACCTGACCGGCAGCCAACAAGGCTTTTTCCAGTTCAACATAAGACAATTGTTGAACTGGAATTTTTTTGTCGATTGCCATCGCTGCCGCCATGGCTGCTGATTGCCCCAGTATCATGAACACGGGTTCCATACGGATAGAGCCATAGGCAATGTGTGAACTGGATACGCAAACAGAAACCAGGAGATTGGAACACTCTTTTTCCTTGGGCAAGATCGCGCCATAGTCAATGGAGTAGGCCCGATCAGGCTTTACGCCAATATCCCCTTCATTCTGGATGTATCCCTCTGAAGTCACGTAGCGCTGCGTATTGTGGGAATCCAAGGAATAGGATCCCATACCGATGGGCCTTGCGATGGCAGTCTTGCCCAATGCATCTTTTTCTGTCATCACAAAATCACCCA
>JAIPBY010000104.1 GCA_021738605.1 Chitinophagaceae bacterium
TAGCTGGATTGGGCTATAGCAATCAAAAGACAAAAAAAAGCCAGGTAAACCATCAATATGCTTTTTTAAACGGTCGATTTGCCAAGGATTATGCTAAAACCGGAAAAGCATTTGGTCTTGGTGTTTCTTTTTATCAATACGGCAGTGTAAATCCTATTAATCCATCTCCCCTTAACGCTAAGTTTTTCGCTCTTTCAGGTGCCTATCATATCAGGCTTTCTAAAGATGAAAGCCATATTTTGAGTATTGGTAGCCAGTTTGCATTTGCCAATGCCACAGCAAGCGAAAAGGGATCTTTTTATGAAAAGGAAATCAATGGCGGTGGTTTCAGGTGGACAGATATGGACAGTTCAGGTTTGAGGAAAGACATTGCTGGATACATGGATTGGAATTTGGGTGTCAACTATAAATACACAGCTGAAAACATTACAATTGAAGCAGGTATTGGTGGATATCATTTTACCCATCCCAAAATGGCTGTGATCACCCCGGATAAAGAAACTAGACTCCGCGGAAGGATGGTTTTCCACGGGAAAATGGACATTCAGGTTGCGCCTAAAAGGGCTCTGGTTTTCAATAATATATTTTGGACTGAGGGGTTGTACTGGTGGAGCAATTGGATTGATTTGTATACACTTGTTGCCAACTGGTCAGGGGTTGAATTTGTGAAGACGGATATGTCAGACAACAAATTTACGATGAATTACGGCCTGTATACCCGTTCATTCAAAACCGTTATGCCCTATATATCTGCATTTCCAGGACGTGGCGTTAATTTGAGACTTAGCTATGAAATTCCGATCGCCTCGAATCTATACAATTCATATACTGCAAAAAGGTTTGAATTGGCATTACAATATACTCCTATCAAAAGAGATAAAGACGGCAAACCTAAAAATGATAGCAGGAAGTATATTGCACAAAAAGAAAGGGCCAGGAGAGATTCTCTGCTACAACTGGGTGATTCAGTACTACAAAAACAATTGGAAATTAAAAGAGTTGCTGACTCAATTGCCAAACTTGGAAACAATGGTGGAAAATTGGGTACAACGGCGCCTGGGGACAGGGATGGAGATGGCGTTACGGATCTTGTTGATAAATGTCCTGATGAACCTGGTCTGCTTACCAATGAAGGATGTCCGATTGGTGACAGGGATGGTGATGGACTTAGCGATAATATTGATGCATGTCCTGACCAGCCTGGTCCTTTAGAAAATCAGGGATGCCCCAATATTTTAAAGAGTTCTTCAAAGAAACCCATCTATAATCCTGAAGAATACTATTCATCAATGTCTCCAGCTGATTTTTCATTGAAAGATACCGTACAGTTCTATACTTTCTTTGACTTAAATTCTGCACGTCTAACACAAAACAGTTATGTACTATTAAACAAAATAGTTGAATTTCTCAGGAGGAACAATGAATACCGTTGCGTCATTGATGGTCATGCAGATTTTGAAGGGAATGAAGAAGCAAATTGGAAAATATCCGAGAAAAGGGCATTGGTTGTCAAAAGTTACCTTTCAAGTTATGGTATTTCTGTCATGAGACTACAATCAAACTTCTATGGCAAAACACGAATGCTACCTATTTTCGATAAAAATTTGATGTGGATGAACAGGAGAGATGAAATACTCTTGATCAAGGTTAAATAGTAAAGATGCCGGACAACAAACAGGGAGTATTTTGTATCTCCCTGGATTTCGAATTGCAATGGGGAGTTTTTGAGAAAATGACTGTAGGCAATCCAGCCAACAATTATTTTGAAAATACTCGTTTTGCAATACCACAAATGCTTCAGTTGTTTTCTCAGTATCAAATTCAAGTTACTTGGGCGATTGTTGGAATGATCTATAATCAAAATTTAGAAATGTGGAAAATGAATAGGCCTGATTTGATTCCTGATTATGCAAATAAAACCGTTTCATCTTACCATTGGTGTGATGAACAACATCAACATATTGAAGAATCAAATTTATTTGCTCCACACCTGATAGATCAAATCAAGTCCACTCCTGGAGTAGAAATCGGAACACATACATACAGTCACTTTTATTGTCAGGAAAATGGTCAGACTCCTGATCAATTTAAAGCAGATCTTGAGAAGGCCATACAGCTCGCTTTGTTAAAAGGAATCGTTATTGAATCATTGGTCTTTCCTAGAAACCAGTTCAATCCTGCTTACTTGGAAGTTTGCCGACAAGTTGGCATAAAGTCAGTTAGAACAAATCCGGATAAATGGTACTGGGATACTAGCAAGAAAGACTCACTGGCGATCAAACTCATGCGAACTGGGGATGCTTGGTTGCCAATCAATAAAAAAAGTGTGGTAACAAAGGAATCAATAGACTCCTCATTGGATCCAGTTCAACTTCCTGCAAGCAGGCTATACAAAGCCTGGACAAAAAATAAATTGCTGAACACACTCAAATTGAAACGTATTTTTTCAGAGATGACCAATGCTGCAAAACTTGGTAGAGTCTACCATCTTTGGTGGCATCCTCATAATTTTGGCTATCATCCGGTTGAGTGTTTAACTGAATTAAAGGCAATACTGGAACACTATTCTTTTCTAAAAAAAGAATATGGATTCTTGAGCCTGAATATGAAAGGTCTCAGAAATCATTTGATCAACTACAACGCATGATAGAGAACCAAAATCCTCTCTTAATTCGCGTTTGTACAGTACCCTTGTCACTGCATAAATTACTGAAGGGCCAAATGAGGTATATGCAGGAAAAAGGATTTCTGGTTCATATGGTTTCTTCTCCTGGTCCTGAAATTGCTGCCATTCTGGAATCAGAGGGTTGTGGTTTAACGACCATATCTATGACAAGAAATATCAGCCCAATGCAGGATTTTTTATCCTTGATAAGACTACTGGTGCTTTTTTTTAAAATGAAACCTGCCATTATACACACCCATACACCTAAAGCGGGTTTACTGGGAATGATAGCAGCCTCATTGGCTGGTGTTCCTGTAAAATTGCATACCATTGCTGGCCTTCCTTGGATGGAGAGCAGAGGAATCAAGAAATTATTGCTCAAGAAAATTGAAAAACTGACCATTTCCTTTTCTACCCGGGTTCATGTCAATTCATTGAATTTGTTACACTTTATTCGCCGTGAAGGAATAGATTCAACACCTTCAAAACTGAAATTAATTGGTAATGGTTCTTCAAATGGTATTGATACAGAATATTTTTCACGCGCTGTGGTTAGCATTGATCAGGTAAATGTACTGAAGCAGTTTTCAAAACTTAAAAAGAATGGCTTTGTTTGGTTATTTGTAGGTAGAATCGTTGGAGATAAGGGTATTCTTGAGCTGGTTGAGGCATTCATGAAATTACAAGTTCAGCATCCTGAAGACCAACTTTGGTTGGTAGGCCCTTTTGAAAAGAAAGATAGTTTGAAACCAGGTTTGAAATCTATCATAAATGAGAATGAAAACATCATCAGTTGGGGCTATTGTGATGACGTCAGGCCTTTTTTTAGTGCGGCGAACACATTAGTTTTCCCAAGTTACCGTGAAGGATTTCCCAATGTACCTTTACAGGCTGCTGCAATGGGATGCCCAATGATTCTTTCTGATATAAATGGTTGTAATGAGATTGTACAAAATAATGTGAATGGGATTTTGGTTCCTGTGAAGGACACCAATGCATTGGCTAATGCCATGTCATTTATACGTGCTAATGATGAGCAGCGTAAAACTTTTGCAGATAAAAGTTTAGATCTGATAAAGAAAAATTATAGTAACCAAGCTATATGGATGCTCCTAGAAGAAGAGTACAAAGAACTTTTGGCTACACAAAAAATATAAAAATGACTGATTCAATTGAGATGAATTTTGTTTTGATGGGGGCTGGAGGTCATGGTGCTGTTGTAGCAGAAGCAATTGAGTTGGCTGGAGGTCAAATAACAACTTTTATTGATCATTACAATTCACAAGAACAATGTTGTGGATACGGCATCTTAAGAGATGAAAATTCCATTGCACTAAGTGATTCAACGTACATTATTACAATCGGCGACAACGCTACCCGTAAAGCGAGGGTAATGGAAAAAGTGAGGACATATGGTATTGTTAAACATCCAGGTGCTTCTATATCAAAAAGGTCAAGTATCGGGGGAGGGAGCGTCGTAATGGCTGGTGTTTGCATCAATGCCAATGCTCAAATTGGGAAACATTGCATCATCAATACCAGCTCAACAATTGACCATGATTGTATAATTGAGAATTATGTGCATGTTGCACCTTCGTCTGCGCTCGCAGGTGGTGTCTCAATTGGTGAGGGTAGTTTCATAGGGCTTGGTGCTTTTATCATTCAGGGCGTTAAAATTGGCAAATGGTGCATTATTGGTGCTGGCTCAGTTGTCCTGAAGGATGTACCAGATTTTTCAATTGTTGCAGGAGTGCCTGCTAAATTTATAAGAATAAATGAGCGATCAAATGAAGAAGAGGATTTGGCTATCGCCACCCCACATGAGTAAGAGTGAAATGTCTTTTGTTCAAGAGGCTTTTGATACCAATTGGATAGCTCCGTTAGGTCCTGGTGTGGATGAGTTTGAACGGCAATTATCAGCTCAATTGAAAGGATATCATGTAACTGCAGTCAACAGTGGAACAGCAGCTTTACATTTGGCATTGATTTTGCTCAATGTTGGACAGGGTGATGAGGTAATATGCCAATCATTTACGTTTGCGGCATCTGCAAATCCTGTAGTTTATCTTGGCGCCACACCCATTTTTATAGACAGTGATCCCGATACCTGGAACATCGATCCAGTTTTATTGGAAAAAGCTATTCAAGATCGACTCTCTCTTGGGAAAAGTGTGAAGGCAATTGTTTTTGTTAATCTTTATGGAATGCCTGCAAAGATTGAAAGTATTTTACCTATTGCAGAAAAGTATTCAATTCCCATCATTGAAGATGCTGCTGAGTCACTGGGTTCTTCAATCAACAACATCCCTTGCGGTACGTTTGGCACCCTCGGTGTTATCTCATTCAATGGTAATAAAATAATTACTACAAGCGGTGGTGGTATTTTAATTTCTAAAGAAAATAAATTAATTGCTACCGCAAAACATTTGGCTACTCAGGCAAAAGATCCTGGAGTTTCATATCAACATTCCCAGATAGGATATAACTATAGGATAAGCAATATCCTTGCTAGCATTGGTATTGGACAATTATCAGTTTTAGAGGAAAGAGTACTTGCGAGAAGGTCCAATTACAATCGCTATGTTGATTATTTTTTAAATTGGAATCTGAAGGGGTTCAACTTTGAATTTCAAATAGAACCTGCTGGTTTTTATTCAAATCGATGGCTTACATGCATTTTGGTTGATCCAATTAAAAATAAAGGGTTAGATGTTGAAATTATACGCTTAGCGTTAGAAAATGACCAAATTGAAGCAAGACCAGTTTGGAAACCGATGCATCTTCAACCTATTTTCAGCTCTTCTCTTTTTTATTCAAATGGGGTATCTGATCGATTATTCCAAATTGGTCTTTGCCTGCCTAGTGGGTCAAGCCTTACGGATGAGGATTTTGATAGGATTTTTACATGTTTAGACACTTTACTAAATAAATATTAGGAATGTACGGAAATTTTATAAAACCTATTGGTGACTTTACGATTTCCTTTTTGGTATTGACTTTCATATCCCCTTTAATTGTTTTGATAAGTCTGTTATTGGTAATTCAGAACAAGGGAGATTTTTTATTTTTTCAGTATCGGCCTGGGCTAAAAGGAAAACCTTTCAAGATTATTAAATTTAAAACCATGCTTGACGTATATGATCATGCTGGGCAATTACTTCCTGATGCTCAAAGAATTACACCATTAGGACAGTTAATCAGAAAATGCTCACTGGATGAAGTTTTACAGCTGATCAATGTGCTGAAAGGAGAGATGAGCATCGTTGGACCGCGACCACTTTTGATGAAATACCTTTTTTTATATGATGCTAAGCAAATAAAAAGGCATGATGTTTTACCTGGTATTACAGGCTGGGCTCAGGTGAATGGCAGAAATCATTTGACCTGGAATAGAAAATTTGAACTTGATCTTGATTACCTTGACAAGAGGTCTTTCTTTTTAGATGCTAAAATCCTAGTGAAAACTTTTTTTATTGTTTTAACTAGGTCTGGTGTAAACAAAGAGGGATTACATCCGTCTAATGAATTCAAGGGCACTTCTGCTTGTTGAGTTGTAATTTTTTGCATTCTTCTTGCATGAAGCTTCCTCAAGTTAACATGTCAATTACTTTGTTAACAACTAGTGGATAAACCCATCCCTTCAAACCTTATATTTGTCGCCTGACCAAATCCAAAGAAAGTGAGATTAAAGAGTTTAGAAATCAAGGGTTTCAAGAGTTTTGCGGACAAAACGGTCCTCAATTTTGACGAGGGAATCACCGGTGTAATTGGCCCAAATGGCTGTGGGAAGAGCAATATTGTAGACTCAATCCGTTGGGTGATAGGGGAACACAAGATCAGCAACCTGAGGAGTGAGAATCTTGAAAGCCTGGTTTTTAATGGGTCAAAGACCCGAGGTGCCAGTGGTTTGGCAGAGGTGAGCCTTACTTTCGACAATACCAAAAATCTGTTGCCCACTGAGTTCAACACAGTTACTGTTACAAGGAAGTTTTATAAAAGCGGAGAGAGTGAATACAGGCTGAACGATGTTCAGTGCCGTTTGAAGGATATTCACAATCTTTTCCTGGATACTGGCGTTAGCACAGACAGCTATGCCATCATGGAATTGGGCATGGTTGATGACATCATCAAAGACAAGGAAAACAGCCGCCGGAAAATGCTGGAACAGGCAGCAGGGATCAGCATCTACAAGACCAGAAAAAAAGAGGCTAAACTGAAGCTAGACGCGACAGAGCAGGATTTGGCCAGGATTGAGGATCTTCTTTTTGAGATACACAATCAACTTAAAATGTTGGAGAGCCAGGCCAAAAAGGCTGAAAAATACTTTGAGATCAAAAAAGAATACAAGGTAAAGTCAATTGAATTGGCGAAGGCTGCCCTTGAGGGTTTCAACATCCAGTACCGTGAACTGACTGAGCAACAGCAGCAAGAATCCGATCGAAAGATTGGGGTCGACACAAAGATCACAAATGAAGAGGCTGACCTTGAAAAAGAAAAGCTTCAGTTTGTTGAGGAGGAAAAAGCATTGCAGCTCCTGCAGCAATCCTATAACGAACTGGTAAACGGCATCAGGGGAAAGGAAAATGAAAAAAACCTTGCCCAGCAGCGGTTACAATATCTCCGTGAAAAGGAGAAATCATTGAATGATTTTCTATCCAAAGCAGGCGGTCAATCAGCTGGATTGGAAGAAAGCATCCAGTTTTCAAACCTTCAAATAACGGAGGAAGAGGCAAAGCTGGTGACCCTGCAATCCAGTATTGATCAGCTCAAATCAAATGTAGACCTGAACAGGAAAGCGTTTGATGAGAAGCGGGTATTGGTGGATGAACTGCGGAGAAAAAATCAATCGGTGCAAAGAAGCCAGTTTGAGGCAGAGAAAAATGTGGCCATCAGGGATACCTCATTGATGAACATCGAGAAATCGATCAACCACATCAATGAGGAGCAATCACAGCGCCAGGCACAGTTGACAGACTTCACCGTTCAACGGGATGAAAATGCATCTGCATTGGATGGAGAAAAATCCAACCTGGAAACACTGCAAAAGCAACATGAAGAGGTGAAAGGACAGATTCTCCAGACACAATCCAAACTTGAAAACCTCCGTTCTCATCTTGCCGATGAAAACAGAAAGCTGGATTCAAAGAAGAATGAACATGCATTGCTCAAGAGCCTGATTGACAAAATGGAGGGTTATCCAGAGAGTGTTAAATTCCTTCATAAGAATACCGGATGGAACCATTCTTCACCGATTCTCTCTGACATCATCTATGTAAAAGAATCCTATCGTGCAGCCGTTGAAAACGTGTTGGAGCCGTATCTCAATTATTATGTAGTCAGTAACCTTACCGAAGGGCTTCAGGCAGTACACCTGCTGGATGCCAATAAAAAAGGGAAGGCCAATTTCTTCATGCTGGACAAGCTTAATGAAGTGTATGCTTCAAAAAACATCAAGGCGGAAAATATTGCTGGCACTATTCCTGCAACCGATGTTGTAGAATACGACCCACGCTTTGAGAATCTCATCAAACACTTGCTGGGGAACGTCCTCATTGCAGAAGATGAGTCTGCTTTGGAAATTTCGACTTCCAATGTGATTCTTGAAAAGCACGGAAAATATGTGAAAGGTCAGTATTCACTGACAGGTGGAAGTGTTGG
>JAIPBY010000105.1 GCA_021738605.1 Chitinophagaceae bacterium
AGACACCTGATCAGCAAAGGGATTGATGAAACCAAGGACCAGAGCTATGTTTTATGGGGTCTTCAGCAGGATTTGCTGGGAAGAACCCTGCTTCCAATCGGAGGATACAGGAAAACAGCCATAAGACAAATGGCACACGATTTTGGCTACCCAGAGCTGGCTAAAAAAAGTGAAAGCTATGAAATATGTTTTGTGCCAGACAATGATTACCGTGGATTCCTGAAACGCAATGTGGAGGGATTAGAAGAAAGAATGAAGGGTGGAACCTTTGTTGACAAACAGGGCAAGATTCTTGGTCAGCACAAGGGCTACCCTTTCTATACCATTGGGCAAAGAAAGGGGCTGGATATTGCATTGGGTAAACCTGCATTTGTAACGGCCATTGATCCCAACACCAACACCGTGGTGCTGGGCGATGAGGAAGACCTCATGAAAAAAGACATGTATGTTGCCAAGATGAATTATATCAAGTACGCCGGCATCAATGATGGAATGGAGGCCACCATCAGAATCCGCTACAAAGACATGGGAAGTGCAGGCACCCTGCATAATAAAGATACCGGTATTCGCGTTTCATTCTATGAAAACGCCAAAGGCATTGCACCGGGTCAGTCTGCAGTATTTTATGAAGGTGATGATGTGATTGGCGGCGGCATCATCCAAAGAACTGAGCATTAATGCTGAAAAGCAAAAGCATAATTTTTCTATCCATCATCTTCCTGCTGATTGCATGTAAGAAGGAGTCCGTTGTGTTCAAAACAGAAAAAATCAAGGATTACTACCCGCTTAAAGTGGGGAAATACATCAATTACAGACTGGATTCAACTGTTTACCTCAGCCTCGGTACAAAAAAGGAGGTCCGCTCCTACCTCATCCAGGACAAGATCGATTCAATCATTACTGATAACCTTGGCAGGCCTTCCTACAAAATAAAAAGAACCATCAGAAGCAATACGGATACCACAAAATGGAAAGACCTGATGTCTTATCTGGTAACATTCGACAGCACGAGGCTTGAGCTTGTACAAGACAACCAGCGCTACCTGAAAATGGTTGAACCCATTTCTAACGGGTTCAACTGGAAAGGGAATTCATACATCAATACAGCTGGTATCCCTTCAATGCAGTACCTGGCAGACTGGAAGTATACCTATGAAAATGTTAGACGCCCTTTCACTGTGAATGGAATTTCCTATACAGAAACGGTAACGGTTAACCAAAGAAATGACATATCCGGAATTGCCACAGACAAGAAGTCCTATTTTGAAATCAACTATTCAAAAGAAATCTACTCAAAAAGCATAGGGCTGATATTCAAAGAGTTCCTTCATGAGGCCTGGCAACCACCCAATGCGAGTTCACCTGGGGGATACTATGAATCGAATAGCTATGGCATAAGGCTAACCATCATTGGTCACAACTTTTAATTCAACATGAAATCTATTTTTCTAGCCATCTTGCTGCAGGGTATGCTTACCATTGGCCAGGCACAATACACCAGGCATATCATTGAATTAACAGATAAGAAAGGGAACGTCCATTCCTTATCCAATCCCCAAACATTTCTTTCTACGGAGACCATTGCCAGAAGAAAACAATTCAATATCGCCATCGACAGCACAGATCTTCCTGTATCAAAAGTTTACCTGGATAGCATTGCCAGGGCAGGAAAGGTAGAGATACTCAACAGTTCAAAATGGCTGAACCAGGTACTCATCAAAACCACTGACCAAGCTGCATTGAACAAGATATCCCAATTCGCCTTCGTCAAAAGAAGAGCCCCAATTGCAAACCGACCTAATGCAATCAATGAAGAGAAGTTCATTGAAACAATCACAGAAACCAATGTTACACAAACGGTTGCTTCAACAAAAACCACCACACTCAAATACGGTAACAGCAGCAAACAGGTCAACATCCATGAAGGTGAATTCCTTCACAACAAAGGGTTTCAGGGGAAAGGAATAAAGATTGCTGTACTCGATGCAGGCTTTTTCAAATACCAGAACATTGCAGCATTCGATAGCCTCAAAGTCAATGGACAGCTGAAAATGACTTGGGATTTTGTAGACAACAATGCTTCTGTGAATGAAGACGATGCACATGGCATGCAATGTCTTTCTATCCTTGCTGCCAATCTTCCAGGTGCATTTGTGGGAACTGCCCCAGCATCATCATACTATCTTTTCCGAACAGAAGATGTAGCATCAGAATTTCCTGTTGAAGAACAAAATTGGTTGGCCGCTGCAGAAAGAGCCGACAGCATTGGCGTTCAACTGATCAGCTCATCCCTGGGATACAATACATTTGACGATGCCAGCTTCAATTATACCTATGCAGACATGAACGGTAAAAAAACAATGGTCACCAGAGGAGCTGCCATGGCGAGCAACAAAGGGATGATTGTCATGAACAGCGCAGGTAACTCAGGAAGCAGTGCCTGGAAATACCTTATTGCTCCTGCAGATGGCGTTGATGTTTTGGCTGTTGGAGCAGTGAACAGCCTCAAACAAATTGCACCATTTTCAAGCTTTGGTCCTTCATCAGACAACAGGGTTAAGCCCGATATCGCTTCTGTGGGTTGGAATACCTTTCTCATCAGCTCCAATGGAACTGTAGCACAAGCAAATGGCACTTCTTTCTCCAACCCCAATATTGCCGGGCTGGTTGCCTGCTTATGGCAGGCATTCCCTGAGTTTTCCAACAAGGAAATCATTGCCGCAGTAAGAAAAAGTGGAGATCGCTACACCAATCCGGACGTTCGCACAGGATATGGGATTCCCAACATGCGTTTGGCTTATGAGATGCTTGAAAAGGAAAGGAATATCAAAAAAGCAAAAGACATCCTCAAGACAGATCGGCTAAAGATTTATCCCAACCCCATGACCGACCAATTTACAATCGTATACAATGGCAAGACCAATGGCAAATTACGGGTTCAATTGCTTTCAATCGAAGGGAAATTGATCAGAAATCTCTCTTTCGATGTATTGGAAAATGAATACTATTTTTTCAATGTAAATGGGCTGGGCTCACAAGCATCAGGTCAATATATTTTGTCTTACCATGACGGTGTTGGTGAAGGAACAATAAGGATCATGAAGTAAACAACGCTGCAAACAAATGATCTCCGCCTTCATTGATGCCGGATATCATCTCCTTTCTTACCAGGGAAAGACCAAGTGATTGCTGGATATAATCAACAACATCATCATTTTCTTCCTTAAAAACGGAACAGGTGATATAGAGAAGATGCCCACCAGGCTTCAACTGTGCCGGCAGCCTTGATACAATACTTTTTTGCATGAACTGGTATTCGCTGATCATGCTTTGATCAAAAGAACGCAACAACTCAGGCGTTCGGCCCCATGTACCTGAACCACTACAGGGAACATCGGCAACAATCAGGTCAACACCACCATCAGGAAGATTGGACTTGGCTACCTGGGTTGACATGGGATGCTGCAGGTCTGTGCAAAAAAGTTTTTGGGCCACAATGCCGGCAAGCTTAAAACGGCGTTCCAATTCCTCAAGAACTTCTTCCCGTATGTCTGAAACATAGAGCCCTACTTTCCTGTAGCGGTCAGCCAGCATAATGGATTTTCCACCACTGCCCGCACAAGCATCCCAAATGCTGGTTGGATGAGCAGGCAAATCAGCAAGCAAGTTGATTGTTTTTTGGGAACTGATGTCTTGTACCACTGCATCAACATCAAGATCAATCAGTTTCTCCACATCAACATTCGCATCAATCCTTATGGCTATATCTCCGACCAGTTTTGCAGGGATTGATTGTGTTTTCAATGCAGCGAGCACCTTTTCCCGCTTGAGCGGTCTGACGCGGAGAAAAAAAGATGGCTTCTTGAAATGATACAAAGCAAAATCATGCTGGTCAATCGCTGCTGAGATCGAGGAATGACAAGGGAAAAGTGCGGCTAATTGAAATTTACTGAATTGTTGTTTGATGACATCAATTTTGTCATCGATGGATGCTCCAATCTTATCCGCCAAGGTGGGATTGGCAAATGCCAAGTATCCTCCATCAACGTCATGGGTAAGAAAATAACCCATCACCATTTGCTCAACGATGTTATACGATCTGGCTGCATTGCCAATCCGGAAAAACCCGAAGCAGAGGTCTGCAATGATTTTTCTGTCGCGGGACCCATATTTCTTGTGTTGCTTGAAGAATTTTTTCAGGTACACAGGAAAAGACTCCTTGAATGAAAAGGAATTGAGAATCGATGAGGCAGTACTTTGGTATGAATGGAAATATGCACTCATCTTAATATTTTAAATTGTTCAGGATCTGATCATAGCTCCAAGAGGGTCTTGACAGGATCCTTTCCAAACAGCAACAGCTCAGGATTCTCTAGCAACTCCTTCACCTTTACAAGGAAGCCTACGCTCTCCTTTCCATCGATGATGCGGTGATCATAACTCAATGCCAGGTACATCATTGGTCTTGCAACAATCTGACCCTTGATGACCACTGCACGTTCCTCAATTTTGTGCATTCCCAGGATGGCAGACTGTGGTATATTGATGATGGGAGTACTGAGCAATGAACCAAATACACCACCATTGGTGATGGTGAAAGTACCGCCCTGCATTTCTTCTAGCGTGAGCTTGTTGTCTCTTGCCTTGGTAGCCAATTCTACAACCTTCTTTTCAATGTCTGCCATAGACAAAGACTCGGCATTCCTGATCACAGGAACAACCAATCCTTTGGGAGCAGAGACTGCTATTGAAATATCGCAATAATCATGGTAAATAAGTTCTTCATTGCTGATATAGGCATTTACTGCAGGAAACTCCTGCAAGGCATAGGCACAAGCCTTGGTGAAAAAGCTCATGAATCCTAGATTGACACCATGCTTTTCCTTGAATTTGTCTTTGAATTTAGCCCTCACTTCCATTACAAAGCTCATGTCCACTTCATTGAAGGTGGTGAGCATGGCCGTAGTATTTTTCGCTTCAACCAACCTGCGTGAAATGGTCTTGCGGAGTTGTGTCATTTTCTCTTTGCGCTCGCCTCTGGTGAACATTTCTGCACCTGGCTTTCTGCCTGGGTTTGAAATGGCGTCCATTACATCTTGTTTGAGGATCTTACCACCGGTTCCTGATGGTGCAATGCCTTTGGCATCAACCTTTTTATCAGCAATGATGGCAGCAGCAACAGGGCTAGCCTTCAGATCAGCCTTGGCCACAGGTGCGGCTTCAGCAGGAGCAGATTTAGTTGGTTTTTCTTCCTGCACTGCTGCGGCAAGATCAGCAGGCCTTTCAGCTTTTTCATCAATCGAACAAACAATATCTCCAATTGCAAGCGTATCGCCTTCCTGCACCTTGATGGTCAGGATGCCGGCCTGCTCTGCATTGATTTCAAAGGTGGCCTTTTCGCTTTCGATTTCGGCAAGCACTTCATCCCGCTCAACCCACTGTCCATCTTTTTTCAGCCATTTGGCAAGGCTTACTTCACTGATCGACTCTCCTACTGTTGGCACTTTAATTTCTATCATAACAATCTTTTGAAAATTTTGGTCATCCAAATTTAAAATGAAAAGGCTTTATTGATGATTTGCTCCTGCTCCGCAGCATGCACCTTATTGAAACCTGTTGCGGTAGCTGCACTGGATGTTCTTGCAATGATGTTGAAAACAATTGCGTCCAAATTCATGCGCAAGAAGGAGGCAGCACCCATGTTCATTGGTTCTTCCTGAACCCATGTCCATGCTGCATTGCCATATTTTTTCTTGGCTGCTTCAAGTTGCTTGACTGGCAATGGATAGACCTGCTCAAGGCGAACAATCGCAACATTTCCAACGGCATTTTTTACCCTGTAATCATGCAGGTCGAAATATATTTTACCTGTGCAGAACAAGACTTGCTTTACCGCTGATGCATCTACTGTATCGTCAATCAGTTCCTGGAACCCACCACTTGTGAATTCAGCAACGGTTGAATAGGTACCCGGATGCCTGAGGTTGGCCTTGGGTGAGAAGTTGATCATCGGCTTCCTGAACTGCCATGTCAATTGGCGCCTGAGTGCATGGAACAAGTTGGCTGCAGTGGTGACATTGGTGATCACCATGTTCAATTCCGCACACATCTGCAGGAACCTTTCCATGCGGGCACTGCTATGTTCTGGGCCCTGGCCTTCATATCCGTGCGGGAGCAACATGACAAGTCCGTTCATCCTGTTCCATTTTTGCTCAGCTGCAGAGATGAACTGGTCAATCATGGTTTGTGCACCATTTGAAAAGTCTCCAAACTGAGCTTCCCAAAGCACCAGCACGTCTGGATTGGCCAATGCATATCCATATTCAAATCCAAGCACACCATACTCACTCAACAATGAATTATAGATCCTGAATTTCCCTTTAGCACCCGGAATATTTTCAAGCCTGTTGTATTGCTGATCAGTATTTTCATCCAACAAGACTGCATGCCTGTGGCTGAAGGTTCCCCGCTTTACATCCTGCCCACTCATCCTTACTTCTTTCCCATCTGCCAATAAACTCGCGTAAGCCAACAATTCTCCTGTTGCCCAATCCACCTTGTTCTCTTTCTCCAACAAGCCATGTTTATCTTGCAAAAGCTTTTCAATTTTTTTCAACGGCTTGAAACCCTGCGGAATCAACATAATGGCTTCAAAAAGGGTTTTGAATTGCGCAGCATCAATAGCGGTAGATGGTGATGCATCAAAGTCTTCAGCCACAGCTTTTTTCATGGTTTTCCAAACCAACTCTGGCGCTTGATAATGATATGGTAACGGGTGCTGTTTTACCTCATCCAAGCGCTCCTGCAAATCACTCCAGAACTTCTTTTCCATGTCTTTGGCCATGGACTGGATTTCCGGGTTTTCATGCTTCTGCAAATGAGCAACATAATTTTCCCTGGGATTGGGATGCTTCTCGATGATTGAATAAAGATGTGGCTGGGTGAACTTGGGATCATCACCCTCATTGTGGCCATGCTTTCTATAACAGACCATGTCAATGAAAACATCACTGTTGAATTGCTGTCTATACCTAATGGCAATTTCCATGCACTTGACAACCGCTTCAGGATCGTCCCCATTGACGTGCATAACAGGTGCATGCACCATGGCTGCCAGTGAAGTACAGTAGTCGGCAGTTCTTGCATCTTCAAAATCAGTGGTGAAACCAATCTGGTTGTTGATCACAAAATGAATGGTACCACCTGTGGAGTAGCCATCCAACCCAGACATCTGCAGAATCTCATATACGATGCCCTGCCCTGCGATAGATGCATCACCATGAATCAATACGGGTAATATGGAGTCGTACTGGCTTGCATACATGGCATCGGCCTTGGCCCTTGAAAAACCCAGTACTACAGGATCAACGGCCTCAAGGTGAGAAGGGTTGGGCATGAGTTTCAGAGAAATCGACTTTCCTGAAGGCGTAACCACATCACTGCCATATCCAAGATGGTATTTAACATCACCGCTTCCCATGGTTTGGTCTGGCTTTGACTTGCCTTCAAATTCGCTGAAAATATGCTCATAGGTCTTGCCCATGATATTCGCCAAAACATTGAGCCTTCCTCTGTGTGCCATGCCTATCACCACTTCCTGAACCCCTTGTTCACTGGCAATATTGATCATGGCATCCAATGCCGCAATGGTTGTTTCTCCACCTTCAAGAGAAAAACGCTTTTGTCCAATGTATTTGGTATGAAGAAATTTCTCAAAAATAACACCCTGGTTCAGCTTCTCCAGGATCCTTGTTTTCTTGTCCAATGAAAGCGGGCGGGGAAACTTGTTCTCCATTTCATCGGTGAGAAAGTTGATTTTCTCCTGGCTGCTGATGTATTTGAACTCAATGCCAACATGGTTTGCATAGCATTTTATCAAATGGGATTGTATCTCTCTCAGTGTTACTGTACCCAGTCCAATCAGGTTTCCTGCGTAAAAAGTTGCATCCAGGTCAGCTTCAGACAATCCAAAAAATCCAAGATCAAGGTTTGCCCCCCTGTCTTTCCTCTCACGAATAGGGTTGGTCTTGGAAATGAGATGACCTTTGTTCCTGTATCCAAGGATCAGGCGGTAAACGCCCAATTCTTTTCTCCAATCGATGTCTCCACCTGCTGCTACTGCGGAAGTAGAAGGTTTTCCTTGCTGCTGGGTTACGGCAAAATCAAAACCTTCAAAGAATTTGCGAAGGTCAGGATCAATGCTTTCAGGTGAGCGGGAAAAGTCTTGATATAGCTGCTCAATATAAGACGGATGCGATGAGGTTATGTAAGAAAAATCCTTCATG
>JAIPBY010000106.1 GCA_021738605.1 Chitinophagaceae bacterium
AGCAGGTCTGCGGTTTTCCCTTTTTCATCGTTGTTGAAATTGTCAAAAACAAATGACCTGCTGCCTTCAAAGGAAGCCTTGTTGGTGTTTTTCCAGCCCAGGGTGCTGCTTCCATTGGTCTGAAAGGACCATCCGACAGGAGGCATGGAACCCGATTCTGCCGTTTCAACAATGGGCAGTGATTGAATGGTTTGTAGATCAACGGCCATGCTGGCACTGTCATTGCCTGGCATCTGGTCTGCCTTGGCATTGGGTTGGTCAAGCATGATTTTTAGTGCAGTTTTTCCTTGAGGAATGGTCAGTGTCTTGAGTGTTAGCAGTAGTTCCTCTGTGTAGGCCAGATTGCCAGTCCACAACTCCTCGTTGATTTTGTTGTCATTCAACAAAACAGAAATCCTTACTGATTGCAGGACTTCAGTTCCATTGTTTCTGATGGTGATTTTGGGTTGAAAGCTACTGGCACAAATGGGTTCACAGGCATTGGGATAAACAATGCCGGAAAGCTTGGCATCTGTTTGGGGATTGTTTCTCAAATAGAATGAAGACAGTGATGTGCTCCAGGTATTGGCAGTATTCCCAATCATTCCGGTAAACCAAAAAACGGAATCATTGGAAGGGTCTGGTACCATGTCGTTATAGTCTCCCCACCTGTTGGCACTGGTGCCATATCCCGTTCCTTTTTTGATGATGGTTTCTTCAAAGGCCATCTGGTTAAAAGGGTCATTCTGATTCCTGCCGGTAAAGGCAATGGATGCAAAATCGTTTTTGCTGCTGAAATTATAAGCCAATGCTGTTTGTCCTTTTCCATTTTGCAGAATAGTCCCCATGAACCTGTGGCGCAGGTTATTGGGGTTGCAGATTGATTGCGCCTGAGGGGCATAACTGCCTTGTTGATAAAGGTTCCATCCGGTTGTATTGCGCAATTCGTACCACCTGATCCCCGACAGACCATTGCCATTTACATCTACAGTATGGTTGGCTACAATGCTTTGGTGTGTACCAAAATTCCTGAAACCAGGCTTGTGCATGATCCGGTTGCTTACCACATCATATCCCTGAGGTCCTGGTGAAGTGGCACAATTCCGGCTGTTGCAAACAATGCTGTTGAATGCTGCAACGGCAAAATTCTTTTCAGTTTTGACCAATGATTTTGAAGGGTCTGTAAAGTCAACCTTAAAACTGATTATGCCAATGCTGTCTGCATCAGATGGTGAGGCCGTCAACACATCATCATTGTAATACAGAAACAAACCGGGTGTGCCCAGCAGGGGAGGATTGTTTCCGGTAAGCGTTACTGGCACCAGTGCGTTGAACTTGTTGTCTGGGTCTGTTAATCTCAGGCGTTGTACTGTGGGATTGGCTGCACCGCTGATCATCTTGTTTTTATCAAAGGCCCAAACGGAATTACCCAGGTATTGATCTGAAAAATCCCTGGTTACGCCATACCAGGCATCATGCCAGTTGCCATACTTGGGATAATCTGGGAAAAAAGGGTCGCAATAAAATTTATAGATGAACCATGCGCCAGTAGGGTCGTTGCTGGCAGAAACCGCCATGATCAGGCTGTTTATCTTGATGCCGGTCTTTGAACTGTCTCCAAATTCCGACATGACAAACCTGTCGCTAAGCTGGTCATACCAGGCAATGCAATCTCCTCCACCGTTGTAACTGCTGCCTGGCAATTGGTCCATGTAGGTTTGAGGGAAAACGGTATTGCCTGATTTGTCGTATATGCTGAAGAGGGCACTGCCATTGTTTCCATTGATCATCTGGATGATGTGGTTTGGCCCCACTGCAATGCTGGGATCTGCTGGATTGATGTTGCTGAATCCCTGACCCTCCAGTGCCTTGTCAACATACCCTCCGTTTTTTTCAAGGGGAATCAGGTTCATCGGCGCATTCCTCAAATTGAGCTGCTGAGGCTTTTGAAATCCCCTGTTGTCCTTTTGCCAAAGCATGTCTTCTTCCCTGGTTTTTGAGCCATACTGCGTGAACACCAATGGCTCCAGGTCCTGGGCATGGATCAGTCCTTTTTCGTCCCTGGTTTTGATTTTCAGCACAGGGTCTGCACTGTCTGCCTTCCATGATTTGATCGGTATTGTAACTGCCGTGCGTTGACCATGGATGACCTCAATGGCTTGTTGTCCTTGAGACTGAATAGCCAGAAAGAGAATGATGATTGCTGATATGAGTCTTTTTCCAACCAATGCCATAGGATACCTGTACAACATTCAGGCTGGGATAAAGTTAGACCCAAAATGCAAATGTTCCTTTAAAAAAGGGCTGGTTATCCGAGTGCACCGGCAATGCAAGCACACATCAAACAAGCGATGGTTCCGCCTATCAGGGCCTTGAAGCCCAGCTCGGTCAGGTTCTTCCTTTGTCCAGGTGCCAACTGGCTTATACCGCCAATCTGAATACCGATGGAGGCGATATTGGCAAAACCGCACAAGGCATAAGTGGTGATGAGGATAGATTTGGGGTCTGTGATCAGGTTTTCAGCTTTCATTTTGCCGAAAGTGATATAGGCCTGAAATTCATTGATGATGGTTTTTTCACCCAGCAATTGTCCCACAGAGACCATGTCCCGTTCACTTACACCAATCAACCAGGCAATGGGTGAGAACAGATAACCCAGGATCATCTGGAAGGACAATGCATCGTATCGGCCCTTGCTGAAATTGGCCACCAGACTGTTGATACCTGTATAATATCCTACAGAACCCAGTACCCAATTAAGGACATACATCAGGGCTGTGAAAACAATCAGGATGGCGCCAACATTGACCGCAAGTTTCAGGCCGTCCGTGGTGCCCAATGAAATCGCATCCAGGGCATTTTCACCGAATTTCTCTTTTGAGACAATAATACGCTCATCGATTTTCTCTGTTTGGGGAAAAAGGATTTTTGAACAAACAATAGCTGCAGGTGCACTCATGATGGACTGACTCAACAAATGCAATGCGAAAAAATGTTGTTGTACCGGGTCATTCCCACCAAGGAAACCAACATAAGCAGCAAGCACTGATCCTGCTGTATTGGCCATGCCGCCAACCATTATGCAGAGGATCTCACTCCTGTTCATTTTTTCCAGAAAGGGCCTGACCATGAGAGGCGCTTCAGTCTGGCCAAGAAAAATATTGGCTGCGGTGGACACACTTTCTGCACCTGAAACCTTGAGCTTGCTCAGCATGAGGGCAAAGAAATAAACAATTTTTTGAAGGATGCCCAGATAATAAAACAAGGAGGAGAGGGCTGCAAAGAATATGATATTGGGTAGTGCCTGTATGGCAAATGTATACCCCCAGCTTCCAGAGGCATCCGCCAGGTTGCCAAACATGAACTCAATTCCCTTGTGTGCAAGGTTGATGATCTCTACAAACTTGTCAGAAAACCACTGGATAACGATCCTGAAAAAATTATATTTTCCCTTTGACAGTACGCCAATGGCAAAGCCAATCTGGGCGATGATTCCCATAGAAACGAGCTTCCAATTGATGGCTTTTCTGTTATTGCTCAATACATAGCAAAGTCCGATCAAAAAAAGCATTCCCAGCAATCCACGACTCAGGTTTTCCCACATCATAGCTATGTCAGTTTGGTTTATTGGGCAATATACAATAATAATTAAGACCTCCGCTGCATAACCCGGCTTCTGGCCATGGTATAAAGCTCAGTGATGTCTGGAGAAATATTGAAGCAGATAACGATGAAAGCAAATGCTACAATAAAAATTACTGATTTGATGATGAGGTTGATCCAAATGAAATCATGGAACGCTATGCTGTACAATGCAAATGTTAGCACTCCTGCTACGAGCAGCGTTACCCCATTTCTCCAGGAAAATGGTTGCAAACCATAGATCTCTTTGATATAATAAAAGCGGATGAAATTGAATAGTATGATGGCAATGAGGCTTCCAACAGCAGTTCCCAGTATGCCATAAGAACGGGTGAGCCAATAGTTGAGGATGATGGAAATCACCACAAAGAACATGTTGGTGAAAAGGTCAATCTTCCAATGTTTTGAAAGTTGTAAAATATGACCATTCATGCCTGTTCCGAGATCAATCAATTTGCTGACACCCAAAATGAACATCAGCATGGTCATGCCTGCATAGGCAGGGCCAAGTACTTGAATAAAAGCGGGGATATTCAAGATGACCAGTCCTAGAATTCCAGCGGCAAACACCAGCAAATTCAGGGCTGTTTTTTTGTAAAGCCTGTCTAGTTTTGCTATGTCTTTGTCTTTCCAGGCCTGGGCAATTTGTGGGAGTGCAGCTGATACCATGCTTCGTTGTGGAACATCCATCACCGTAATCAAATAGGTAGCAATCGTAAAGATGGCTGCATCTGCCAATCCACCAGTAGATTGTGATGCAATGATGATGGTATCATTTGTTTTGGCCACAACGTTCAGGATGTTACCCAGGAAGTAGGCGCCGCCGAATTTGACCATTGCTCCGGAAAGCTTTCTTGTGACAGTACTTTTTTTAAAGACCAGTTTAAAAACTTGACTCCTCACAATTACCCATGACAGGATTACAACAGGAATGAAATAGAGATAGGAATAGATTTCAATGAAAACAGCGTATTCTTTTATAATGCCGAATATCCAAGCCAGAATTGCCAGCAGAACAACGATCCTAAACATGAATTCCTTTAAAAAATTAGCCAGAATGGTTTTGCCAATAATCCATGCAAATACTTCGAGCATCGAAAGTGCCACCAAAGAAATGGTCAAGGGAATCACAAGTCTGAGGTGATGAGATAAGATAGGGGAGCGGTCAGCGAATTTTCTCAGGGCTATCGGTTCGATGAGCGGGAATGTAAAATAAAGTAACACGCACATCAAAGTTCCAATCAATAAAACCAAAGTAAGCAACTCATTTTTCTCTTTCGGCAGATAGTGTTTGTAGAAAGGGAAGAACTTTAGTGCGACTGGAATAGTACCTGCTGTGCAGATCATGGAAAGGATCAAAGCAATGTCCATCAAGATCCGGGTAAGGCCAAATTCTTCTGGCGTAAAGAATTTTGGGAAGAGGAACAATACATTGAAGGCTCCAATCGCAAAGCCTGCGTAGATATAGATGGAGGAATAAATGCTTTGCTTGCGAATGGTTGCCATGGAAAATAAAAAAAACCGCCACAGGGTGACGGTTTCAAAATTAATACAATTGCGGGTTATAGGTGAGATTCAATCCGCTTAATAAAATTGTGTTTGGGTTGTGCTCCCACAAGCTTGTCTACCACCTGGCCATTTTTGATGAAAAGGATAGCCGGGATTGAGGTGATGCCATAGTTCATAGAAAGTTGTGGGTTGTGGTCCACATTCACTTTTCCGATGTTAACCCTTCCTTCAAACTCCTTGCTGAGTTCTTCTACAACAGGACCGATTGCGCGACAAGGTCCACACCATTCAGCCCAAAAATCGATCATAGAGAGCTTATCTGAGTCCAGTACTTCAAGTTGGAAATTGTCGTCTGTAAATTCTTTTGCCATGTATTTGGATTGTATGTTAGTTAATCAAGTGAAATGCAAAATTAGTTCCAATTTTTAATATTTCATAAAAAGACATGTTTCATTTATACAGCGTCAACTTGTACCTCAATCAGGGGGTTGTTTTCCAGAAAATCGGCCATTTCGTCATTCATTTCAAATCCTTTCTCCGTAGTCTTCATTTGAACCCTTAGCCTTTCCACCTGGTCAATCATGATCAGCTTCAGCCGGGTTTTGCCTGGGTTTTTTTTCAGGTTGTTGTGAAGAAAAGCAGCATGGGATTCAGAAATGCTTCCCGCCTGAAGGGTAAGTTGCAGTTGTCTGGTGAAGACCCTTTTGATGGTTTCAAGCAGACAAATCTCTGAAACCCTGAAATTCCATTCATTCCTGCTTTCCCATTTCTCAAAGTTGCCTTTTACATGGATGCAGCTGCCAGCAATAAAATAATTGGAGAATTTCACATACATATCCCCAAACAGGGTAATTTCCACCTTGCCTGAAAAGTCTTCAATGGTAATACTGCCATATTTTTTACCTGCCCTTGAAATCTTGTGTTGGGCCGAAGTAACCAATCCTGCGAGTTTTAATGCCTGGTTGGGGCTTTTCTGCAGTTCAATGCCTCCTTTGAATTCATTGTAGTCATTGATGGGCATGATGCTATAGTATTTCAACTCAAACCGGTAATGATCGAGGGGATGTCCACTAAGGAACATGCCTGTCACATCTTTTTCCTTTTCCAAGATTTCAGTCAGTGACCATGGCGGGCAGTCAGGAACCTTCGGTGGAGGGATCTCCTGCACGAGAGAAAGGTCTCCAAACAGGGTGTTTTGGTTGGAGTTTGTCTGTCCTTGCCAGATATTTCCGAATTTGATGATTTTTTCCAGTCCATTGGAGCTGTCTCCCGGTAGTTGAAAGAAATACTGTGCCCTGTGCAGTTCCGGAAAACAGTCGAAAGTTCCAGACATGGCCAGGCTCTCCAGTGATTTTTTGTTCACCGTTCTTTGGTTGACTCTTTTAACCAGTTCATAAATGGACACATAATGTCCATTCTTTTCTCTTTCTTCAATGATGGACTCCACCGCTGCTTCACCAACGCCTTTTAGTCCGCCAAGCCCGATCCTGATTTCCCCTTTTTTGTTTACCGCGAAGCTCTGAAGTGATTCATTAATATCCGGCCCGAGAACATTGAGCCCCATTCGTTTGCACTCTTCCATGAAGAAGGTAATTTTTTCTATGGATCCTGCATGATTCAGTACTGCCGCCATGAATTCTGAGGGATAATGTGATTTCAGGTAGGCCGTCTGGTAAGCGATAAACGCATAACAAGTACTGTGAGATTTATTGAAGGCATATTGCGCAAAGGCTTCCCAGTCTGTCCATATCTTCTGCAACTTATCTTCTGCAAATCCTTTGAGCAGCGCATTGCCAATGAATTGCCCTTTCATTTTATCAAGCACAGATTTTTGCTTCTTACCCATGGCCTTTCGCAGTACATCGGCATCCCCCTTGCTGAATCCGGCAAGTTTCTGCGCCAGCAACATTACTTGCTCCTGGTATACGGTGATTCCATAGGTTTCCTCCAGGTATTCCTGCATTTCATCCAGGTCGTAGGAAATGGCTTCTCGTCCGTGTTTTCGGTTGATGAAGTTGGGGATATATTCCAAAGGGCCTGGCCTGTAGAGGGCATTCATTGCAATCAGGTCTTCAAACTTGTCCGGCTTGAGGTCGCGCAGGTATTTTTGCATACCGGGGCTCTCAAACTGAAAGGTGCCGATGGTTTCTCCGAGTTGGTAAAGCCTGAATGTCTTTGCGTCATCCAACGGTATCTTGTCTATATCGATTTCGATACCATAATTCATCTTGATGAGCGCCAGGGATGTTTTGATCACATTCAGCGTCTTCAATCCCAGGAAGTCCATCTTGATTACACCAGCGTCTTCAATCACACTTCCCTCTATTTGTGTAACCCACATGGGAGAATCCTTGGCGATGCACACGGGAAGCAGGTCAGTCAAATCCCTAGGGGCAATGATGATGCCTGCCGCATGGATACCGGTATTCCGCACAGATCCTTCAAGAATCTCTGCCTCGTGGAGTACCTGGCTTCTGATGTCTGTGCCACCATAAATATCGCGGAGCATCTTGGCATTTTCAATCTCATCCTGGTTCAGCGATTCTTTTTCAACAAGGCTGTCATCGCCTTTGAGCGAAGCATGCAAAAGCCTTTTGAGGCTGATGCCCGGTTTTTCAGGTACCAGCTTTGCGAGGATATTGGATTCAATTAGTGGAAGGTCCATTGTCCTGGCAACGTCCTTGATGCTCATTTTGGCGGCCATGGTACCATAGGTGACAATCTGAGCCACCTGGTTCTTCCCATATTTGTTTACCACATAATCGATCACTTTCTGCCTGCCTTCATCATCAAAGTCCGTATCGATATCGGGCATGGACTTTCTGTCTGGATTGAGAAAACGCTCAAAAAGGAGCTTGTACTTGATGGGATCAATATTGGTGATCCCAATACAAAACGCCACCACACTACCAGCGGCTGACCCCCTGCCGGGTCCAATGAAAACCCCAAGATCCCTTCCCGCTTTGATGAAGTCAGAAACGATCAGGAAGTAACCGGCAAAACCCATGGTTCTGATGGTGAACAACTCAAAATTCAGGCGTTCTTCTATTTCTGGGGTGATGACATCATATCTTCTTTTTGCACCTTCCCGTGTGATGTGTTCAAGGTATTCATCCTGTGTAGCAAAATTCTTGGGTACCACAAAAT
>JAIPBY010000107.1 GCA_021738605.1 Chitinophagaceae bacterium
GTTCCAGGTTCAAAGGTGATGGCTTTTTGTACCACGGACCTTCGTGTTGGGGGAGGGGTCTTTTTGTTGACAACAATGATAGCAGCTGCGGCGATGATAAAAAGCGCGAAGATGATAACGGGGGATTTCATTCTTTCTTGTTGAGATGCCAAAAATAGGAATTTAGCCTTGTTTTTTGAAGTCTACTTTCTTGAGTCTTCCTTCCTGCAACAAATCTTTGTGAATGCCATCCAGAATTCCATTGACAAACTGTCCACTTTGTGGCGTGCTATAACTCTTGGCAATATCAATGTATTCATTGATGGTCACTTTTGCAGGAATGGTTTCAAAGAAAAGGAGCTCGCAGACACCCATCCGTATCATGATCATGTCCAGGACAGCAATCCGGTCTGCATCCCAGTTTTTAAGCTTTGGCTTGATCATTTCCATGGTAAAGTCTTTCTTTTCAATGGAAGTTTTGAGCAGACTTATGGCATAACGGGTTTTTTCTGGTCCTACAATTTCATTGAAGGCATACGATCCAGGTTTGCTCAGGTAATTGAGTACCATTTGGTAAATCATTTCTGCATCATCATCCCACTGAACAAAATGATCTTCAAAAAAAGCAGTGATGTTCTCGTCGGCCATGATGAGGTCGGTGAAAATGAAACTGAGCAGTTCTTTCTCCGTTTTTTGGTCACGGCTTTCCTGGGCGATATAGGACTGGTACATGTCAGTCTCCGTAAGCGTGAGGTAAATTTTGCGGACAATTTCATCGTCCATCAGGTGTTCCAGCTTTCTTTCCTTGATGGCAGGTTGAAATCCTTTGGATTCAAGGATTTTCCAGAGGGTGGTATTCCCTGCCAGTTTGATGTTTACGTTCAGGTCAGCCTCTGTTGGAAGGTGCTTTGATGCACGGTGCAGTGAATCCTTCTCGGCATACCTAGCCACTTCTGTGACCAAAAAAATGGCAAAGGTGAACAGGTCAGCTGTTTCATCCAGGTATTTTTTCAACAAGGATACTGCCTTGTCTTCCGAGACCATGGTTGTATCGGCTTCTACTGAATAAAGACACTGCATCACTTTTACCCTGATATTTCTGCGACTGATCATTTAAAGAGCTGTTTGGGGTTGCAAATATAGCTTTTTACGTCTTAATAGGCATATTTTCTCCTCAGGATGAAAATTTGACATACCGAATGCCTATTTTCGCTGCCATTCATTGAATTTTTCGCCAATAAAATTGATGTAATCTGCCATTTTTGCAAGCCATCAACCTTGGTACGGAATTCGTTGAAGACGTATAACCGGGAAAGCATTAAGCCGCCTTCCCACAATTCATTTATTCATTTAAAATTAAAATCAAAAGCTATGGCTAAGAAGTTAAGCATTACCCCATTGCATGACAGGGTAATCGTGAAACCTGCTCCTGCTGAAGAGAAGACTGCAGGTGGCATTATCATTCCTGACACAGCGAAGGAAAAACCCCAAAGAGGATCTGTTGTTGCAGCAGGCCCTGGAAAAAAGGATGAGCCGATGACTGTTAAAACAGGAGACACCGTTCTTTATGGCAAATATTCCGGCACAGAGATCACCATCGAAGGGCACGATTATTTGATCATGAGGGAATCTGATATCCTCGCAATTGTTTAATCTCCGCTAAAACTTTTAAAAAGAATCATATGTCAAAGCAAATATTTTTTAATCTGGAAGCCCGCAACAAAATGAAGAAAGGGGTTGATACCCTTGCAGATGCGGTAAAAGTTACCTTGGGTCCTAAAGGACGCAATGTAGTTATTGAGAAGAAATTTGGTGCGCCAGCCGTTACAAAAGATGGTGTTACCGTTGCCAAGGAAATTGAATTGGAAGACCCTATTGAGAACATGGGTGCACAAATGGTAAAGGAAGTGGCTTCAAAAACAGCTGATGTAGCTGGTGATGGAACCACAACTGCAACAGTACTTGCTCAAGCCATCATCACTGAAGGTTTGAAAAACGTTGCTGCTGGTGCCAATCCAATGGACATCAAAAGGGGTATCGATAAGGCTGTTGCCATCATCGTTGCCAACCTCAGCTCACAATCACAAACCGTTGGAAACGATATCAAGAAGATTCAGCAGGTGGCTTCAATTTCAGCCAACAATGATGCTGAAATCGGAAAGCTGATTGCAGAAGCCATGTTGAAAGTGGGTAAAGACGGTGTAATCACTGTTGAAGAAGCAAAAGGAACTGAAACCTCTATCGATATCGTTGAAGGTATGCAGTTCGACAGGGGATATATCTCTCCATACTTTGTTACCAACGCTGACAAAATGGAATGTGAGCTTCAGAATCCTTTCATCCTGATCTACGACAAGAAGATCTCTGCCATGAAAGACATCCTGCACATTCTTGAGAAAGTTGCCCAGCAAGGTGCTCCTTTACTCATCATTGCTGAAGACCTTGAAGGTGAAGCAATGGCAACCCTCGTAGTAAACAAACTCCGTGGAACCCTGAAAGTGGCTGCTGTTAAGGCTCCAGGCTTTGGTGACCGCAGAAAGGAAATGCTTCAGGATATCGCCATCCTTACAAAAGGTATCGTGATCAGCGAAGACCAAGGTTTTAAATTGGAAAATGCTGACCTTACTTACCTTGGACGTGCAGAGCGCGTAACCATTGACAAGGACAATACCATTGTTGTTGGTGGAAAAGGCAAGAAAGACGATATCAATGCCCGTATCGCACAAATCAAATCACAAATCGAATCAACTACTTCTGATTACGATAGGGAAAAGCTTCAGGAGCGTTTGGCCAAACTCAGTGGCGGTGTTGCCGTACTGAATGTAGGTGCAGCTACAGAAGTTGAAATGAAAGAGAAGAAAGATCGCGTAGACGACGCTCTTCATGCAACACGTGCTGCTGTTGAAGAAGGTATCGTACCTGGTGGTGGTATCGCTTTCATCCGCGCTATTGATTCCCTTGATAAGAAAAAGGGATTGAACGAAGATGAAACAACTGGTATTGCCATTGTTCGCCGTGCACTTGAGGCACCACTTCGCACAATTGTTTATAATGCTGGTGTTGAAGGATCTATCGTTATCCAGAAAGTAAGGGAAGGAAAAGGAGATTTTGGTTACAATGCCCGTACAGACAAGTATGAGAAATTGCTTGCTGCAGGTGTCATTGATCCTACCAAAGTTGCCCGTGTTGCCCTTGAAAACGCTGCATCTATCGCAGGTATGTTGCTTACCACTGAGTGTGTAATCGCAGACAAACCAAAGAGAGATGAAGCTGTTGGTGGACATTCACATGGCGCACCAGGAATGGGCGGTATGGATTACTAAAACCAATCTTACTGAAAATACGAAAGTCCCGCCTCGGCGGGACTTTCTCGTTAAAGGAAGTTATTGTTGTTCCTGTGGAATATTTCTATAACGAATAGCCCCCAGCACGATGAAAAGTTGTGCAAGGATATAGGTAGACATGATATAGATTCCTGCCGAATCAAACTGTGTCTTGAACTTGTTCAAAGCTAAAATGGAATCAGAGGCAACAAAAAATCCTGCTCCAAAAATGAGGTAAAGGGCAGTGGTGTTGTCGAGCTTTTGGTATTGCCAAAAAGCGGCGGAGAGCATGGTGCTGATGGTTATCCCATATACTAAAACAGGTATTTTCATACCCCCCAGGTGGGGCCATAACAGTATCATCAGCTCTATCAGGTAGGCAATGACTGCAATGATCATAACTGGCCTTAACTTAAAGAATGAGGTATTGGCTGATTGTGTGGAGGCGAAAAAGAGAATATAAAAAATATGGGCTATCAGGAAGGCCATGAGTCCGGGTATAAAATAACCCTCATTCTGTAGTAAAATATCGCCTATCCAAGAGAAAAAAAGGCCCAACAGAACAGGGTCTTTGTAATTTTTTTTGGGTGGAGAAATAGCGTTCAGGTGGTAGATGCCCGCAAGGAATGGGATGATCAGCGGTTTGGTAAAAATTCTTAATGTTTCATTTCCGGTGGAAATCAATATGATTTCTGCAATACTGACAATGACAAAAAGAAAAAACAGTGGCTTGGTTTTGCGATTCATGAATGTTTTTATTCGTGAAAAATTCTCATCCACAGTATCAACAGCACAGATTATCGTAATTTAGATATTATTTATGTCATATTCTACCGACGAGACGAAATTTATGGAGTACTGGGAGCAAAACCGGGAAAAGCAGAAAAAGCTTTTGAACCAGTTGATGCTTGGTCTTCCACTTGGGATCCTGTTTGCAACGCCCATTATTGTAAACTTTCTTTTGGGTAGATTCTGGTACAAACGGGCAGATGCAGTAGGCCTGAGCCAGTTCAATCCGATGGTATTGATTGTAGCAGCCCTCTTGATAGCTGTCTTCACCGCTTTGTTGAACAGAAGATTTCGCTGGGAAAAACTGGAACAGCAATACCTGGAATTGAAAGCAAGAGAGAAGAAGGGATAGTTTCCTGTTTTTTACGATATTTGCCTATCAATACAAAACACATGAGAAATTTAGGATTGGTTTTAGTTGCCGGAATTGTGATGTTATTTTCAGGATGTAAAAAAGAAGAAAAATTGGAAACAATTGGAGATTATTTGACCAGAACCGGATTAAAGAGCAGTGTAACGGAAGATCCTCGTGGATTTTCTTACAAGATTGTGAGCGCAGGTGCAGGCACTGCACCAACCCCAACTTCTAAAGTAACCTTGTTCTACAAAGGATACCTGACCAATGGTAATGTATTTGACCAGACCGGCACTGCTGCCAATTATGAAGCGGGAAGTCCGGTTACATTTACGCTCAATCAATTGATTTCTGGCTGGCAAGTAGGTTTGCCTTTGATCAAGCCAGGAGGAAAAATAATCCTTTATTTGCCCGCTTCATTGGGTTATGGACCTTATGGGCAAGGTTCCATTCCTGGGAATGCAGCATTGATTTTTGAAATAACACTGGTTTCGGTAGGTTAATCAGGGTTTAGACCTGGTCCATGCATTAATTCATTCAAACATGCACCAGTCGATATCAGTTTTTGACATGTTTAAAATTGGGGTTGGTCCTTCCAGCTCTCATACACTTGGTCCATGGAAGGCTGGAAGACAGTTTTGTCAATTCCTTAAAGACCAGGATTTATTGTTAAAAGTCAGATCCGTTCGCATCATTTTATATGGTTCCCTGGCCAAGACAGGAAAGGGGCATGGAACCGATATTGCTGTCCAGCTGGGCCTCTCAGGCGAAGACCCAGTTAGTTTTGATGTAAACAGTATTGACGAAAAAATCAGGGATATCGCCAGGAAGAAACAACTTATTCTTGGGAACAAACATGAGATATTGTTTGACCCGAAAATGGATATTGAATTTTTGACAACTGAATCCCTACCTTATCATCCCAACGGCCTGAGTTTTTTGGCTGCGATGGAAAATGGAGAGCATCTTGCCCAGACTTATTATTCTGTGGGTGGTGGATTTATTGAACAGGAAAATCAGCAACCAGAAACCAGTTCACAAACCGAACTTCCCTTTCCTGTTAACACAGCCAAAGACCTCTTGCACTGGTGCATGAAAACGGGGATGTCAGTGAGCGAGATTGTTTTGGAGAATGAATCCAGTTGGCGAACGGAGGCAGAAACAAAAGAAGGAATCCTCCACATATGGTCTGTGATGAAGCAATCCATTTACTTGGGTTGTAATACTGAGGGGATTCTTCCTGGAGGCTTGCATGTAAGGAGAAGGGCCAAAGACCTCAACCATCGTTTGATAGGGACAATGCCTTATGAGAATCACCAGGAGTGGCAGGTTGCCATCGCCAGGGGCGGGAAAGATTTTCGCTATACCATCGACTGGGTGAGTTGTTTTGCCCTTGCTGTCAACGAGCAAAATGCCTCTTTCGGACGTGTCGTAACAGCCCCCACCAATGGTGCAGCAGGAGTGATTCCTGCCGTTCTCCAGTATTTCATCAGTTTCTGTGATGATAATTCCGAAGATAAAGTCATTCAATTTCTGCTCACTGCCTCAGAAATTGGATCCATCTTCAAAAAAGGGGCTACCATCTCTGCCGCCATGGGCGGATGTCAGGCTGAAATAGGTGTGTCCAGCGCCATGGCCGCTGCAGCGCTCTGCGAATGCCTGGGTGGCACGCAGCGACAGGTATTGATGGCAGCTGAAATTGCAATGGAACATCATTTGGGGCTAACCTGTGATCCTATTGGCGGATTGGTGCAAATTCCTTGTATTGAAAGGAATTCCATGGGGGCGATCAAGGCCATCACCGCTGCTCAACTGGCTTTACAAAGCGCTCCGGATTTCGCGAAAGTTTCCCTGGACGCGGTCATCAAGACCATGTGGGAAACGGCAAGAGACATGAGTTCCAAATACAAAGAAACTTCCGATGGTGGATTGGCGCAGCAGATTCCGCTGAGCTTGAGTGAATGCTAGTCTAGAGCGATCAATAGGTGTTCACAACGTTGTACAACGTATCACGCTCTACAGGTTGTCTCCCCACTTGTTTGATAAGACCAACCAATTCGTCTGTGGTAAGCGTAGGATTTTGCTCCTCGCTTCCTGCCATGGAATAGATTTTGGTTGAATCATCAATGGTGCCATCCAGGTCATTTACGCCAAAGGAAAGGGTAAGCTGGGCCTGCTCCCTGCCCAACATGGGCCAATAGGCTTTGATGTGTGGGAAATTGTCCATGTAAATCCTCGCGATGGAATAAAGCTTCATGTCTTCAATGGAGCTCACCTCTGGGATATGGCTCATTTCATTGTCAAAGTTCCTGAATTTCAATGGGATGAAGGTATTGAAACCTTTGGTTTCATCCTGCTGGTTGCGCAGCCTTTCCATATGATCAATCCTGTGTTCGTATGATTCCACATGGCCATACAACATGGTTGCATTCGTGTGCATTCCCAACCGGTGCGCAATGGAATGGATATCAAGCCAGCCAGCTGCATCGACCTTGTCTGCGCAGATTTGTTCCCTCACCACTGGGTCAAAGATTTCAGCACCGCCCCCTGGAAGTGAATCCAGTCCGGCTTCGTGTAACAATTTCATGCCATCTGTCCTGCTGAGTTTGGCTTTCCTGAACATGTAGTCAAGTTCCACTGCTGTAAAGCCCTTGATATGCAGATCTGGTCGGTAGGCCCTGATTTTTTTGATCAGCTCTTCAAAAAAATAAATATCCATTTTGGGATGAACGCCCCCAACAATATGCACTTCGGTGATGGGTTGGCCATCATACGCTTTCACTTTCTCCAGCATCTGGTCAATGCTTAGTTCCCAGCCTTCTTCCCGCTTTGAATACAGCTTGGAGTAGGAGCAGAACTTGCATGAAAAAACACAGACATTGGTTGGTTCAATATGAAAATTCCTGTTGAAATAGGTATTGTGTCCATGTTCTCTTTCACGGATGAAGTTGGCCATTGTGCCCAACATGGCCAATGAACCTTTCTCAAAAAGCATCAAACCTTCTTCCGGACTGATTCTTTGCCTGTTTTCAATTTTGGATGCAATTGTTTTGAAGTCGGCGTTGAGCCCTGGCAAATCAATCAGGCTGGAGATAGATCCGTTCATTGTAGCGTCTTTGTGCAAAAATACACGCTGAATTCGGTCTGACCTAAACCTGTTGAACCCTCAGCCATCATTGCAGCGTCTTAATTAATTTTTCAGTGATCGACTTGTCCGTGAATTGGATGTTCAGGAAATAAACTCCTGCAGGCAATCCGGCCAGGTTGATTTGTTGCAAATTAACTGACTGTCCGGTTTTGTACTGATAGGAGAAAACGATACCACCTTTTGCATCTGACAACTGAATGTGCTTCAGGTTGCTTACAGCCGGGAAAAACTGGATAGCAGTATTGGTTGATGCAGGATTGGGGTAGAGCAGGTGTCCCTGCTCTTTCAACCGTTGGGGCAGGGTGATGGATGTGATATTGACATTGTCTATGTAAACATTGTTGTTGCCATTGCCAATGTTGACGAAGCGCGCCATAAAGGTATTCTTGCCGTTCACGATGCCTGTCAGGTCAATACGTTCCTTTCTCCATTCTGTCGCGTTCAAGGGCTCAAATGAGATGGAGGTATTTTTATCTGCAGTGGACAGCGTTGATCCCCATTTTTTATAAACGGACTGCCAGTTTTTGCCACAATCCCAGGAGATGGCTACCTCAAGTGTATCAGCTTTTGAAACAATCTGTGTAATGGCAGCAAGGTCAAAATCAAGGAATACAGAATCTGGA
>JAIPBY010000108.1 GCA_021738605.1 Chitinophagaceae bacterium
GAGGGATGGATCTTTGTTACCCGTGGCAATTATAAGGCAAGCCCCAACGAGCCTGCAGTGCCCAACCAAAAAGCACTTTCTGCCAGCAATCCTAACATCATCGAATCGGTGATTGGCGCCAATGAAATCAATCTTTACCGCAGTGATGAACACCATGGAAACTGGCTGGATTGCATTACCACCAGAAAACAACCCATCACCCCTGTGGAAGTTGGTCATCGCGGATGCTCAACCTGTTTGATCAACCATATTGCCATGCGCCTGCCGAGGCCGCTGCACTGGGATCCATTGAACGAGCGCTTCATCAATGATGACGAGGCCAATGCCTTGCTCAACAGACAACATCGATTCCCTTATTTGGTAAAAGGACTATCATAACTTACACATGAAACGCAATTATTTTTCATTTTTACTCTTGGCTTGCCCATTGATGATGAAGGCACAGAACATCAAACTAATCACGCTTGATCCCGGACATTTTCATGCAGCATTGATTCAAAAGTCGATGTATCCTCAGGTTGATCAATCAGTGCACGTTTATGCAGAAGACAGCAGGGACCTTAAGTTGCACCTTGAAAGGATTGACGGATACAACAAAAGGACAGCCGAGCCTACTGCCTGGAAAGAAAATGTATATACAGGCAAGGACTTTTTTGCCAAGATGATTGCAGAAAAAAAAGGCAATGTGGTGGTACTGGCAGGCAATAACCGGTTGAAAACAAACTATATCCTGGAGTCTGTGCGCAATGGATTCCATGTTTTTGCCGACAAGCCCATGGCGGTTGATACCAAGGGATTTGAGCAGCTGAAACTGGCATTCACCGAGGCCAAGAAAAAAGGCGTACAGCTCTATGATATCATGACTGAACGTTTTGAAATCACCACCCAATTGCAGCGTGCTTTCTCCATGGAACCCGAACTTTTTGGAACCCTTGAAAAAGGAACGCCCGAAGATCCTTCTGTCACCAAAATCAGCGTACACCATTTTTACAAATATGTATCGGGCAGTGTGCTGACAAGGCCTTCATGGTTCTTTGACGACAAACAACAGGGTGCGGGAATCGTAGATGTTACGACTCACCTTGTAGACCTTATCCAATGGGAATGTTTCCCAGGCCAAATTATTGACTACAAGAAAAATGTGCGCATGCTCAATGCAAAGAGTTGGACGACTCCTGTATCCGCTGCTGATTTTACCGTGGTCACCAAAGAAGCTGTTCCTGATTACCTCAATGCCATCAGTGATGCAAAAGGTGATATCCAGGTGAATTGCAATGGTGAGTTCACCTACAACATCAACGGCGTTCATGCCAAGGTTTCTGTGGTCTGGAACTACAAAGCCCCAGAAGGCACCGGAGACACACACTATTCATTGATGCGCGGAACAAAGGCTTCACTGATCATCAAGCAAGGCAAGGAAGAGAACTTCAAGCCTACCCTTTATATTGAGCAAAGGCAGAAGGATGCTGCGTTTGAAGACAAATTGAAAGCAAGCATCCAAAAAATCAGCCAAACATTCCCTGGCATTGCATTGGTAAAAATCAGCAATGGCTGGACCATCAGTGTTCCTGAAAAATACAATGATGGACATGAATCCCATTTTGCACAGGTCACCAAAAAATACCTGGATTATCTTCAGAACAACAACATGCCAGCCTGGGAAGTACCCAACATGATTGCTAAATACTATACCACCACCAAAGCAAAAGAACTCGCCAACACCAAAAAATGATCACCAAACCAACTGGATTTTTAATGGGTATTTTGTGTACGTTGGGATCTATGGCCCAAACCACACAAGACATCAGCAGTGGTGCGGCGAGAAATATATTTGACCTCTTGCGCACCATTCCTGGTGTTGAAATTTCCATGAATTCGGGTAGCCTCAAAACCCAACAGCAGGTATACATCAGGGACGCAAGAAACATGAAAGGCAAGGTGCCCGCAATTTTCGTTGTAGACAAAGCCATCTATGATGGAGATATTTCACTGATCAACCCCATGGATGTGGCATCCATGACGGCGCTGAAAGATGAAGCGGCAAAAGCAATTTATGGTGCCCGTGGCTTTGGCGGCGTCATTGTCATCACCACTAAAAATGGAACAGGAACAATCCCGGCTGCAGTGAGTACCTATGAGAAGTCTGCCTATCAATACTTCATCAGCAGGGGCATTGAATTGAAGGTTGTTGGAAAGGATGGAAAGACCATTGCCAATGGGGTCATCACCAAAGAAACAGACAGCAGCGTTTTGATGAGGAAAAAAGAAATACTCAAAAAAAATATCGAAAAAGTAGAGATCATAACACAATGAACATGAAAGAACTGAGACAAACATGGAGATGGTTTGGCCCTAACGACCCCGTTTCCCTTCAAGACATCAAACAAACTGGAGCAGTAGGGATTGTTACCGCTTTGCACCATGTACCCCATGGTGAAGTATGGAGCTATGAAGAGATCATTGAAAGAAAGACCCTGATTGAATCCTATGGACTTACCTGGGATGTGGTCGAGAGCGTAACCATACACGAAGAGATCAAAACCAGAACCGGCAACTACCAGTCCTGGATAGATAAATACAAGGAGAGCCTTAGCAATTTGGCCAAGGCAGGATTGAGGGTCATTACCTATAATTTCATGCCCGTCAACGACTGGACTAGAACCAATCTTGATTATGAAATGCCTGACGGATCAAAAGCCCTTTATTTCAATTGGGTGGATCTGGCGGTATTTGACATTTACATCCTCCAAAGGAAAAATGCTGCTGCCTCCTACCCTGCCAATGTTGTTGCAGAAGCCGAAACACGTCATGCTGCTTACACACAAGAAGAGCTCGACAAGATTGCAGGTGTTGTGATGTTCGGCATCCCCGGTGAAAAAAAGATCACGGTTGAAGACATGCGCGAAAAGCTTTCCCGCTATGACAACATCAATGCAGATGTACTCAGGAGCAACTTGGTTTATTTCCTTCAACAGATTACACCACTCTGTGATGAATTGGGCCTTGAATTGGCCATACACCCAGACGATCCGCCAACAGACATCCTTGGTTTGCCAAGGATCGTCAAGAACATCGAAGATGTTGAGTTCATCATCAATGCTGTTCCCAACAAAAGCAATGGCGTTTGTTTCTGCACCGGATCTTTTGGTGCGAACCCCAACAATGATTTGCCCGCCATGGCCAAGTCATTGGGATCCCGCATCCATTTTGTTCATCTGAGAAATACGAGGCGTGATGCTGAAGGCAATTTCTTTGAAGATGACCACCTTGGAGGGAATACAGACATGTATGCCGTGATGAAAGAATTATTGAAAATTCAGCAGGATGCACCCAACCAGATTTCTTTCCGACCAGACCATGGACACCAAATGATTGATGACCTGAAAAAAGTCACCAACCCCGGCTATTCCTGCATCGGAAGATTGAGGGGACTGGCCGAACTGCGCGGATTGCAGTTGGGAATTTTGAGAAGCGGACTCTAATATTTTGCATGGAGCGTCAAAAGAATTGAAGCGCTGACAATGCATAAGCAAGACATTATTTAAACGTTGTTAATGATGCCTGGCATCATCAACGGCTTGACCAAAACACAAAAAATGAGTTATTCAACATTGTTTTCTTTACAAGACAAAGTGATTGTTGTTACCGGAGGTACCGGTATCCTGGGAAAGGCCTTCATCGAAGGCATCGTTTCCTTCGGAGGCACTGCAGTGATAGTAGGTAGAAATGAGGAGGAGGGAAACAAACGTGCGGCAGAAATCAATGCCAATGGCGGAAAGGCCCATTTCATCAAAGGAAATGTACTGGATGAAAAAGACATGGAGAAAGTCCGGGACATTACACTCGAAAAATTTGGCAGCATTGACGGACTGGTCAATGGCGCTGGTGGAAACATGCCCCAAGGTGTCATCCAACCAGACCAGGATGTATTTGACATGAACATTGATGGCCTGAGACAGGTGCTCGACCTGAATCTCATGGGCACCATCATCCCTACAAAAATTATTGGTGCCGCGATGGCCAAGCAAAATGGGGGAAGCATCGTAAACATCTCCTCTGTCAGTGCAAAACAGGTCATCACAAAAGTGCTTGGATACAGCATTGGAAAGGCTGGTGTAGATTGCTTTACCAAATGGATGGCGGTTGAAACAGCCAAAAGACATGGCGACAAGATCCGCATCAACTCCATCATGCCAGGATTCTTTTTGACTGAACAGAACAGGACCTTGCTGACCAATCCAGATGGATCCTACACTGAACGTGGCAACCTGGTCATCAAGAAAACACCAGACAACAGGATGGGAAAACCAGATGAGTTGATTGGGGCACTGGTCTATCTGCTGAGCGATGCATCTAAATTTGTGAATGGAACGGACATTGGCGTTGATGGAGGTTTTGTGGCGTTTGGAGGAGTTTAAAACTACAATTACATATATGAAGATTAAAATGACAATGCTGTCTTGCCTTGTAATTACCATGGCAATGGCACAACCAAAAAGTGAATGGAAATCCTTGTTCAACGGCAAGGACCTTAGTGGGTTCAAGCAATTGAATGGCAAGGCCAAATACACTGTAAAAAATGGAGAAATCGTTGGAACAACTGTACACGGCGAGCCCAATTCCTTCCTGGCTACAGAAAAGCTGTATGGTGATTTCGTATTGGAGCTTGACCTGAAAATGTTTGCTGACATGAATTCAGGCGTACAGTTCAGGAGCATCACTTCCAATGAGGGAGCCAACAACAAAGTTCCTGACAGGGTAAGAGGCTATCAGGCTGAGGTAGATCCTTCGACAAGGGCCTGGAGTGGTGGAATTTACGATGAAGCCAGAAGGGGTTGGCTTTATCCACTTGAGTACAACCCCGCAGCGCAGAAGGCCTTCAAACCTAGGGATTGGAACCATTACAAAATTGAATGCATCGGCAACAGCATCAGAACCTGGATCAATGGTATTGCCTGCGCCTACATCATCGATGACATGACACCAGAGGGTTTTATAGCCCTGCAAGTTCATGCCATTTCCAACAAGGCAGACGAGGGAAAAGAAATCCATTGGAAAAACATCAGGATCAAAACCACCAACCTCACCCCTGCCCCATCTGACAACATCTTTGTCATCAACCTCCTGAACAACAATATTTCAACTGAGGAGAGCAAACAAGGCTATTCATTGCTCTGGGATGGCAAGTCCAGTGCTGGATGGCTCTCCGCGAACCTGTCTCCTTTCCCTGCCAAGGGGTGGAACATTGAGAATGGTGAATTGAGCATTCGCAACGAAGAAGAATCCAACAGAAACGATGGTGGCGATATCATAACTGCGAAAGAATATGGTGCATTTGATTTTCAGTTCGAATTCAAACTCACTGACAGTGCCAATTCAGGCATCAAATATTTTATTGCAGCCAGCCCCGAAAGGAAAGCTGGTCTTGGACCTGAATACCAGATCCTGGACGATGCCAAACACCCAGACGCCAAGATGGGCGCAGGCGGCAACAGGACCATGGCTTCTCTGTATGACCTAATTCCTGCAGCGCCAAGCCTCGACCCCAAGGCTGCAAGACGCGACAGGGTTGCGATTGGACAATGGAACCGTGGACGCATCGTTGCGCATCCCGACGGCACCATTGAACACTGGCTGAATGGCTGGAAGATGGTGGAATACAAACGTGGTACACCCATTTTCAATGCATTGGTAGCCCGCAGCAAATTTGCCACTGCCAAAGATTTTGGCATGGCTCCCAAAGGCAGAATATTGCTTCAAGACCATGGCGACAAGGTTATTTTCAGAAGTATGAAGATCAAGGAATTATAGCTGAAATCGTTGAAGTGGTTGAAGGGGTTGAGGAGGTTTAAGATCCTTCAACGACTTCAACTTCTTCAACCACTTTAACCCCTTCAACCACTTCAACCTCCCTAAACCTCTTTCAACCTCTCTAAACTCAAATTATGACCCACCGCAGAACATTCATCAGACAAACAGCGCAGGCTACAGCAGCCACTGCCCTGGCTTCCATGGGATGGACAGCCAAATCGTATGGAAATATTTTAGGCGCCAATGACCGCGTAAGGGTTGGTGTCGTTGGATTTTCCGACAGGCACAAGCAGTCTCATATCCCCGCTTTCATGCAGCATTACAAGGAACTTAATTTCGACATTGTTGCCGTTTCCGACATCTGGAAAGTACGCAGAAATGAAGGGGTAGATTTCCTGAAAAACAAGTTTCAGCACGATATCACTGGCTGTAAAAACAATGATGAATTGTATGCACTCAAAGACATTGATGCTGTGATGATCTCCACCGCTGACTTTCAGCATGCTTTGCATACCATTGAAGCATTGAAAGCGAATAAGGACATCTATGTGGAGAAACCCTTTGCAGAAACAATGGAAGACAATCGCGCTGCGCTAAAGGCTGCAAAAGCTTCCGACAGGATCATCCAGGTTGGATCCCAAAGAAGATCTGGTGCCAATTATCATGCGGCAGAGAAATTCATCAAATCCGGACAATTCGGAGACATCACCATGGTTGAATTGACCTGGAATGTAAACCAACCTGGCAGGTGGCGCAGGCCAGACCTTGTGGCCAAATGCCATGAAGAGGATCTTGACTGGAAACGCTATCTGATGAACAGGCCATTTGAAAAATTCGATCCCCGCAAATACCTTGAATACCGTTTGTTCTGGCCATATTCATCAGGCATGCCTGGTCAATGGATGAGCCATCAAATTGATACGGTGCATTGGTTTACCGGGCTCGCACACCCAAGGAGCGTCGTTGCCAATGGAGGCGTTTACCAGTGGAAAGATGGCAGAAGGAACTGGGATACCACAACAGCCGTATTTGATTATGGTCCGATGGATGATCTTTCCAAAGGATTCCAGGTTGTCTTCATGTCCAGGATGCACAATGGTGATGACAATGCCAGTGAGGTCTATTACAGCGTTGGTGGTGAGCTCAACCTCATCAACAACAAGGTATCACCAAAAGGTGGACTCACAGAAAGATTTGCGAAGCCTATGGGAATGAAGCCAGTCCTTCTTCCTGAGATGAACCTTACAGAAAAAGTTGTAAAAGTTGAATCGGGTGCCAACACCGGAGGAGATCCCCTTACGTCTGCACACGTGCGCAACTGGATGGAATGCATCAGGAGCAGAAAGCAGACCAATGCCCCAGTTGAAGCGGGATACACCCACTCTATCGCTACCATCATGTCAAATGCGGCAGCAAGAACGGGAGAAAAAGTAACCTTCGATGAAAAGACCCAAGAAGTAATGGCTGGTGGAAAAGTCTTCAAGTACTAAACATCCACAGTCTGGAAGTATTATAACGGCGGCCGCTCTTGTGGCCGCCAATTTTTTCTATGGCACCAATGTAATTGCCGTAAAACAGATTGCGCCCCATCATATACAGGCATTGGGAATTTCGTTTTCCAGAATATTCTTTACGGCAATTCTCTTGACCATGATGCCACTTTTCAACGGCAAGAAAGAAAGGATCGAGAAAAAAGATTATCTGCTCTTGATGGTTGCAGGTTTGCTGGGCGTTACCCTCAACCAAACCTTCTCGATCATGGGAATTGCATCCACCAATCCCATTCACTCGTCTTTGTTGATCATGTCAACACCCATCATCGTAACAGTGTTAGCCGCCATTTTTCTGAAAGAAAGCTTTGGCGGAAACAAAATCATTGGGTTGTTGCTTGGATTAACAGGGGCCTTCATTTTAATCAAAAGCAGAGCAACCTCAGGTGAGGTGCATCCGCCTACCATGATGGGTGATGGCCTGATCCTTGCTGGATCAGTATGTTATTCTACCTATTTAATCCTGATCAGGAAAGTTTCAAAAAAATACTCTCCCATCACCATCCTGAGGTTTGTATTTCTGTTCGGATCCTTGTTCAGCATGCCTTTTAGCCTAAATAGCTTTACAACAGCAGACTGGGCCGCTTTTTCAGGTTGGGATTGGTTCTCCATCTTGTATATTGTTGTTTTGGGCACACTCGCGGCCAACCTGCTGATGAACTGGGGCGTCCAACAATGGGGACCGTCCCAAACAGGAACCTTTGTATATTTCCAACCTGTTTTCGGCACCCTGGGCGCAGTGTTATTGATGGGAGAACAATTCAGTGTAGTGAAAGCAATAGCAGGCCTGTTGATTGTTGCAGGCGTTTGGGTTACTTCAATGAGATTTAAAAAGAATGATCCAGCCT
>JAIPBY010000109.1 GCA_021738605.1 Chitinophagaceae bacterium
ATTACATGAAAACATCACCAGCTATCTTGCCCAAAAACCTCAAGGTACTAAAAGTTCTCGCGGAGCATATTCAGCTTGCTCGTTTGCGTAGAAAGTTCAGTGCGGAGCAAGTTGCAGAGCGCGCAGGTATAAGTAGAAAAACAGTATACAATATCGAACAAGGGATTCCTACCGTTGCCATTGGTAGCTACTTGCAAGTGCTATTTGTGCTAGGTTTAGAGCAAGATCTTTCCATGGTAGCAGCATCTGACCCTTTAGGTAGAAAATTGCAAGATGCAGGAATTACGGTAGCAAAACGCGCTCCTAAAAAGTCGAATGGCCTATGAAGAAAAACGAAACTGTAATTTGGGTGTACGCCGATTGGAAATCAATGGAGGAGCCTCAATTGATTGGAATGCTTGTCGCACAACGTGTCAGGGGCAAGGAGATTTTTTCATTTGAATACAATGAAGCATGGCTGAGTAACAGCCAAGCTACCCTGTATTTAGATCCTAATTTGGGGCTTTACAAGGGGAAACAATATTTGCCAGACGGAAGAAATAATTTTGGAGTATTCCTAGATTCTGCACCTGACCGTTGGGGAAGGTTGTTAATGCGAAGAAGAGAAGCATGGCAAGCTAAGTTGGAAGGTCGTGAGGAAAGAACACTTTTTGAGAGTGACTTTTTATTGGGCGTTTTTGATGGTCATCGTATGGGAGGTCTACGATTTAAGTTGGAACAAGATGGTGCGTTTTTGAATAATCATAAGAAAATGGCTACGCCTCCTTGGACATCGCTTCGTGAATTGGAATATGCCAGTTTGCAATTAGAAAAAGAGGATGCCATCAATGATCCGGAGTATACCAAATGGTTAAGCATGCTAATTGACCCAGGTTCTTCATTGGGAGGAGCGAGACCTAAAGCTAGTGTACTTGATGAAAAGGGTAATCTTTGGATTGCTAAATTCCCAAGTTCAAAAGATGATAAAAATACTGGTGCTTGGGAAATGGTATTGCATAAATTAGCTAAAGTTTGTGGTATTCATGTACCAGATGCAAGGCTACTTCAATTTTCCGGAAAGCACCATACATTCTTATCTAAACGATTTGACAGAATAAAAGATAAGCGCATACACTTTGCATCGGCCATGACATTATTGGGTTATCAAGATGGAGCGGATTTTCATGATGGATTAAGTTATTTGGATATCATTGCTTTTATTATTCAGCAAGGAGCGTTGGTGAAAGCGGATTTAGAACAGCTTTGGAGAAGAGTAGTTTTCAATATTTTGGTTTCAAACACAGATGACCATTTGCGAAATCACGGATTTATACTTACCAATAATGGTTGGCAGTTATCCCCAGCTTATGATATGAATCCCAATGAAATGGGAAGTGGTTTAACTTTAAATATTTCGGAGAATAGCAATGAGCAGGACATTTCTATAGCCTTAGAAACAGCCAAGCATTATAAATTAAAAAAAGATGAAGCAATAAAAATTCTGAACGATATGCAGCTTGAAATTGCAAACTGGCGAACAGTTGCAAAAAAATTAGGTATAAGTAGTAGTGAAATTGAACAAATGAAGCGTGCATTTCGGGTTCTACCCCTTAATTAGTTTTTAAACTGATTATCAGCAACTTACATGGTGCGCAATTTGGTGCGCAGTTGAGACCTAAATAGTTGATAATCAATAGTAAAACACCCTATAATTAGTGTGGTCCACACTAAAAATCATAATAAACATTCCTCAACATCGTCGAAAACCCAACTGAAAACAGTTGGGTTTTTTCTTGCTTTTTAATGTTGGTAAAACTTCTGTTGAGGTAGCCAAGATAGAGCCGCATATTGGTCTTGGTATTGAATATATAGCCAACTTGCATCTCTGCATGGTTGATGTCGGTTTTTAGTCCTTGACCGATGGTATTTTCAAAGTCTTTCTCTCTTTTAAAAAATGGGGTGTATACATTCTGGCCCCATGATTTCCCTTCTTCATCTAGTCCAACTTTAGTAAAAATCAATTTCATTGAGCCGTAAAACCGCCCTGATCGGTAATCGGCCAGGTTCACCCATTCCCAGAAATTGGCTCCACGCGGATGTGCCAGGGGTTGATTGTACTGTGCATAGTTGGTCAACGACCCCCAATGGCTGTAGGCATAAGGCCTCACCACATTTCCTTCCGTTTGCAGGTAGAGGTTCTTTACATGGAAGGGATGAATTGCTTTTAGCCCAAGCTGTAGCGCATATTTGTTGCCATAGAATCCATTTTGGGCAAACAGGTTCTTCCCTACAAACTCATCCAATGCCAACTGTCCGTATCCGACAAGCTGTTGGCTGAACTTGTAGCGGATGTTCATGCCCGACATCATGTTGCCCTCTGATTGGGTGGAGAACTCAATGGGTTTTAAAAAGATCAATGGGTTCATGTAGTTCCAGGGTACAGATCGTCTGCCACTGCTGTCCTGCAGGATCCAAATCACTGCCTGAAACAATCCAATATTGAGTCGCTTACTTACTGCCCAATCCAGATAGCTCATGCTACTGTACTTATAAGGCTTGCCCATGGTCTGTGAAATGATGGGGCTTTTAAGGTCAGTATATTGACTGAGCAGATAGTGGTACTGAAAAGGCCCAAGCTTTCCCCTGATTTTCAACTGTGGATAGGGGAAGGATGCGTCAGATAACAGAAGGGAACGGTATCCGTCGCCAATGAAATTTCTATCGTGTCCCAACTGAATTTGCAGGTAATCATTGGGCGCATAGCTGACATACCCAAGCACATGAGAATAGTCGTATTCAGGCTTGTCGAACCGCCTTGCCCAGGCCTGTCCGGGCACCACATCATTCAGGATGATAAAATCCCTAATGTACGGCGCAAAGCGAGCCTGGTTCTCATAAAAGGCTGTGTAAAAAGAAAATTTCTTTCCAACATTTCCCAGTACCTGTGCTCCACGTGTATTGGTAAAAGTACTGAGTCCGGAAGCACGATCCTTGCCAAGTTGCAGGTCAAGCAGTGGATCCATGTATACATTCCACCTGCCTGCTGAATCCTTGTAGTGAATAAAATGTTCGCTGAATAGTTTTCTGTTCAGCCAGTTGTTTTTACCAGCTTTTCCAATCGAATCAAGTGCCCAACCATGTGGCTGTTCATCTTCTCGGTATGGCTTGAAGGACCCAAAGGTTTTTTTGTCTGTTCTGGAAAGATCTTTTTCATATTCCAAATACAATTGCCGTTGGTAGGGAAGGGGTTGTGGACCAACCTGCGCAATGAGCCTACTTGTTTGAAATGCAAACAGGATCAAGAAGAAAGAGGAAGGAATTTTTATGAATTGGACATGCATAAAACGAATATAAGGCTTAGCCAATAAGTAGACAAGACTTATGGAACCTTGAATAAAAAAAACCTTATTTTGCAATATGGGATGGACTGACCGTTGGGCACACAATATTGATTTGCGGCACTGGATTGAAACCAGGTTGTTGAAGCCGGTACGTACCTGGAAAAAGCTCACATCTACCACAAGCTTTGATGCTGAACTACAGCAGATTGCCCATAGGGATGCTGCCAGCTATGCCTATACAAATTTTCGGAATGGAATTTATTTCAATTCGAAAAAAGACATGTACGATCATGTGGTAGAAAACCTGCGAGGATCAGCCGGGCTTTGCACAGAGTTTGGTGTTTACAAGGCGGCTACTCTGAACTATTTTGCCAATAAATTACAAGACAGAACCTGGCATGGATTTGATTCATTTGAGGGGTTGCCAGAAGCCTGGTCGGGAAGTGGGCAATCAAAAGGCGCTTTTTCATTAGGTGGGAAACTACCCAAAGTTGCACCCAATGTTGTTTTGCACAAAGGTTGGTTCAGTGAAACTGCGGTAGATTTTTTTAATCAACAAGAAGAGAACCTTGCTTTCGCCCATCTGGATGCAGACCTTTATAATGCTACTTTAGAGGCCTTGAATGCCATGACAGCCAAAGTAAAAAAGGGTTCCTTGTTGCTTTTTGATGAATATTTTGGGCAAATTGCTTGGCGGGAGCATGAACACAAGGCTTTTGGTGAATGGCTCGAAAACAATAAGCTCGAAGCGGAATGCCTGGCATGGGTTTCCAATGGTGCCGTACTGTTCAGATTGAAATGAACAACATGATTGAAAATCGCCCGATTGTTTCCATTATCATCGCAACCTATAATGCAGCCGCTTTGTTGCCAAAGACCCTGGCATCGCTCAGGTCAATGGCTGCATTTCCCTTTGAATTGCTGATTGCCGATGGTGGAAGTACGGATGAAACAGTATCCATCATCGAGCAAAACAAAGACATGATTGCCTGGTTCAAAACTGAGCCGGACAAGGGTGTGTATGATGCATGGAACAAGGCACTTCAACATACAACATCTCCATGGATCGCTTTTCTAGGCGCTGGTGATACATATATGCCAGAAGCATTGGAAAAATATGCAGCAGCAGCAAGGCTGAATCCTGACGCTGATTACATCGCTGCAGATCAATGGCAGGTCTTGCCTGATGGTAAAAAACTGCGAAGGAAAGGAGCACCTTGGGTTTGGTCCGCATTTAAAAACAGAATGACCATCACCCATGTGGGCAATTGGCACGCGAAAAAAGCATTTGAGCAATATGGTGATTTTGATACCAGCTACACAATTGCGGGTGATTATGAATGGCTATTGAGGGCAAAGGACAAACTCAAAGTTGTATATATTCCCATTCCACTGGTCAATATGGTTGTTGGGGGAATTAGCGATAGGAATTGGTCTGTTGTTGATGAAACCATGCGAGCCCAATTGCATACGGCCCAACTTCCTAAAGTCCTTGTCTGTAAAAATTGGATCATAGCAGCAATGCGAAAACAAATCAGCAGATGGGTCTACCAACGATAATCTTGCAGGCGGGGACGGACAGAAGGGTCTTTGATTTGTACAACCAGCTTTCCGGTCATTATCCAACCATCATTTGGAGCAGTACTGCCATGTTGGGGGAAGCATTTCTTTACCCCAAGGCCATCAGGCTCAGGCTGAATGGCATGAAGGAACTACTTGATTATGTTGAGCGCAGAAAAGACCAACATTTTGTATGGCTTCCTTTGATAGAGGAGGAGGCTGTTTGGCTTCTTGAGCAAATAGCCATTCCATCAAATTTTTTCTTTCAACTTCCTGATCTCAAAGACTACAATACAGCAAGAGACAAGCGCAGTTTTACGCTACGTTTCATGCAAGACAGGTTAACGCCTCGTCTGTATTCGCCCGATGAGCTTCATGATCATTTCCCCAATGATGGGGTTGTAGTAAAACCTGCCATTGGAAAAGGGGCCATTGGTCGTCGTTTCATCCATACGGCATCAGAGCTGAACAATGTTCATTCCGGAGACCTCATACAGGAAAGAATTGGTGAGGGCAAGGAAGTGATTGGTGCATTTTTCCTCTGCAAAAATGGTGAAGTCCTGGCACATTACCAACACCGGCGCATCAGAACATTCCCTGAAGAAGGTGGGGTAAGCTGTTGCGCAGAAACAACCATGATCGAAGAAGTAAAGGTTGCTGGTTCAAGGATCATGAAAGCCCTCAACTGGTCTGGTCTTGCCATGATTGAGTTTTTGAAACATCCTCAAGAGAATATTTACCTTGCCATTGAATGCAATGCCAGGCTCTGGGGTACAGTGCTATTGAGTGAATTTTCAGGGCATCACCTCGTGTTGAAATACATTGATCTCTGCATGCAAATGCCTATCAGAGAAACAGACCCAATGCCCAATGCAAGCATACGCTGGTATTTCCCTTATGAAATCTGGTATGCACTGCGTTCTCCTTTCAGACATCTGGGCTTGCTTTACTGGGGCGGGAAGCATACCTGCTACATTGGCGGCACTGGTGCAGGATGGATGAGGTCTTTGGGTTTTGTTTTCTTTTCTGTCTTGAACCCGGAAAAATGGCAGATATTGTACAATAAAATCACCACTTCAATTGGACGATGATTGTATTTGATTTTGATAAAACCCTTACCTACCGGGATACTACCTTGCCTTTTCTGGCATTTGGGTTATCACCCATAAAATCCATCCAATGTCACCTGCGCTATTATTTTCTCGCCTTGCTGGTTAAAAGTAAATGCTATAGCGTGCTAAGCTTAAAACAGACCATGATCAATTGGCGCTTTAGGAGTTATGATATCCAGGCATGGAAATTGCACTGCAAGGATTTTTCAGTAACGATCAAGACAAATGCCCTCTATCGTCAAACCAACTGGAAGGATGCCAATTTGGTCATTGCCTCAGCCAGTTTCAAAGAAGTCTTAATTCATCTTTTTCCATCTAATGTCATGGTGATTGGGTCAGAACTGGCCATTGGAAAACAGATCAACATTACAAAACATGCCATGGGTGAGCAAAAGGCAATCCTTCTCATGGATCAAGGAATAGAAAGTTTTAATAGGTTGTACACAGACAGCCTTGCAGACCTACCTTTGATGAAAATGGCCAAAGAGGTGGTTTGGGTGAGGGGCGATCATCAAAAATTGCTGACCGGTGCTACCATCAACAAATGGCTCAACAACAACTGAGGAATTTCATGCAGACAAAAGCAATTTTCACGGTAGATGTAGAGGATTGGTTTCATGCAGCTGTCATGCAAAGGCATCTGTCTACAATTCCTGATTTCAAGCCCCGTCACCGGCTGGCCCATAACCTTGCTGCCTTGAAAGACTGGCTTGAAGGCAAGGGTGCAACGGCTACTTTTTTTTGCCTGAGTTCACTTACCCCTGAAGTGAATGCGCAGTTAAGGGCATTGTCTGATGCTGGTCATGAAATAGCTTCACATGGCCATTCCCATACAAGCCTGAGTCAATTGAATCCACTCAGTTTGAAGCAGGAGCTGGAAATTTCCAAGGACATACTGGAACAGCTTACAGGCTGTCCTGTTCGCGGATTCAGGGCACCCAATTTTTCAATAACAGATCAGGCCATTGATGCCATTGCAGCTGCTGGGTACCAATACGATTCAAGTGTTTATGATGTTCCCTGGCATCCTGGTTATGGAAAATTGGTTCACCAGAAAATGGGGGATAAGCCCTATCGTTTTTCCAATGGATTGTTGGAACTGCCTCTTTCCATTTGGCGTAAATCAGGATTGTCCATTCCAATGGCTGGTGGTGCGTATATCCGCCACTTTCCACCAGGCTTGTTCAAAAAAGCCGCGCTTCAGTTGGCGCGTGCCGGGTATTTTCATTTTTACATGCACCCCTGGGAATTCGATCAAGACCATCCCATTCCTCCCAAGCTGCGCATCTTGGACAGGGTCCGTCATTTTCGCAACATAAAGCAGTTGCCGATTAGGCTAGATGCTCTTTCTTCAAAAATGCAGTTCACCAGCATCGCCCATTTTATCGGTGAGCACCCTACAACCTAATTCTGTATCTTCGCACATTAACCCACAACGCTATGTCATCGCATTCATGGTATAATTTCTTGAACCAGGAGGCCTCGGTTTCTGGCCTTTCCAACTTCCTCGGTCACCTTTTCCGATTGATCAAAAAGAACCTTGTGCTGCTCTTGGCCTTCCTCTTGTTGGGCGGGGCAATGGGTGGGCTTGTCAGCCTGTTCAAACCCATAAAATACAAAGCCGAAATTGTTTTTGCTGCAGAGGAGGAAGGTGCCAATGCGTTTGAAGGATTGATGGCCCAATTTGGCCTCGATGTGGGTGGTGCCAACACAGGTGGTGTTTTTGTGGGTGAGGCATTGATCAAAGTATTTCAAACCCGCCAGATGCTGGAAAGGGCTTTGTTGAAAAAAGCTTTCCTCAATGGAGATTCGGTTGTTCTTGCCCAATTTCTTTTGCCATCTACAAAGTTTGGTAAAAAATCCATTTTCAAAGAAGTGAAATTCAACGTCGATAGAAGCAAACAAGATCGACTGGCAGACAGTGCGCTTTTTCTGCTCCAAGACCATGTTCGCGCCAAGTTGTTGAGTGTAAGCAAACCTGATAAAAGACAGAGCATCATCCACCTGAATGTTACACACAACGATCCTGCCTTTGCCAAAGCAATGTCAGAAACCCTTTTGAAACAGGTATCTGATTATTATATTGAAATCATGACCAAAAAATCCCGGCACAATCTTTCTATTTTGCAGGCCGAGTCTGATTCCATCAAACAAGTCATGAACCTTAACCTGAGTTCCAATGCCATGGAATCTGATTTGAATGTGAATCC
>JAIPBY010000110.1 GCA_021738605.1 Chitinophagaceae bacterium
GGCAACATGTGGGTGAGCATCATTGTTACTTCCCTTTTGTTCAGCGCCATCCATTTTTCATTCTATGGATTTTTTGCAAGGACTGCATTGGGTATTGTGCTGGGCTTGTTGTTTGCTGCCAGCCAAAATATCTGGGTGCCTATATTGGCGCATTTTGTCAACAATGCCATCGCGGTTGGTCAGGTGTATTACCTCAGGAGTACAGGACAATCCCTGGCAGAAAGCATGGACGATAAATTCCCTCTTTGGGTGGGTCTTTTTCACATTGTATTTTTCTTTTTTGCATACAGGAGATTTGAAAAAACACTTGAATAAATGGCACTGAACAAAGCAGTTTTCCAAACGAGGGCAAAAACAGCCATCGTTTATGCCGCCATCATGTTAACCGGTCTGTTCTGGAATGAATGGAGTTTTTTCATCTTGTTTTCAATCGTTCATTTTGGAGCCTGGTATGAATTCCGCAAACTGGTATCACTGATTGGTGCAGGATCTTCAAATCAGTCAGTTGTATTGTCGATAACCCTGGCTTTTCTGGGTTGGGGGATCATGTTGGCAGCGAATGCGGAAAGCCTTGATATCAGAGGCTATCATATTTCAGAAGCAGGTTGGCGTTTGATGCGGATCAGCACCATCCCCTTGGTGTTTGAATTGTATCGTACCAAAGCATTTAATCGCAAGAATCTCATTTGGTCATTGACCGGGCTGGCTTATATTTCCCTTCCATTGGCGTTGTTGGTCAATTTACGGTCTGGTTGGATTTGGTCGCAAGCGCAGGACAATGGTTTTCTTGCCCATGCATTATCAGGGTTCAATGGAAAAATCATTTGCATCCTATTGGTCTTTGGTATTTGGATCAACGATACCATGGCCTATATTGTAGGATCTTTGATTGGTAAAACACCATTGACGGCATGGTCTCCCAAAAAAACATGGGAAGGAACCATTGGCGGTATTATCCTTAGTTCCGGACTAATTCTTCTGATTGCTTTATGGCAATTTGAACCCAGCTGGGCTTTGCTCATTATTGCCATGGTGAATGCCATCAGTGGAACCCTAGGAGACCTGGTGGAAAGCAAATTGAAGCGAATGGCAGGAGTAAAAGACAGTGGTTCATTCATGCCTGGGCATGGAGGATTCCTGGATCGATTTGACTCCATCTTGCTCGCTGCACCAGCGGTATGGATGGTTTGCTACCTGCTGTTCCGATAAGCAGGATTTATTTTTCCTTGTTGATTTGGATGCTTGGCTTGCTGCGGGGTGTAGCAGGATCCTGAGGAGCTGCTTTTTCTTTTGGTGCCTGTGGCCTTGCTTGTCCTTGAGGTCTTTCCCTTTGAGGCCTTCCACCGGCTTGTCCCTGGGGCTTTGGACCTTGGGCTGCTGTAGATTTTTCCTGCATTTTCGGTCTTTCCCTGGGTCCCTGGTTGGCATTGGGTGTTTGCGCTCTTTCCCTTGGTCCCTGGCTGGGATTGATGGACTGGCGGCTGTCCCTTGGTCCTGGTCCTGAGCGTTGTCCCTTTCTCTTTTGGGCATTCCTGTCCAGTGTACGAAGGCTGATCTGGCCCACCAATTCCACAAACTGTGGTTCAGCTTCTTTTACCTTGCCCGAAGCACTGACAATTTCAGCAGTTTCCAGTTCATCTGGTCTTTGTCCTTTCTCATTCATTGCTTTGACCTTCTTGACCGTATCAATGGTGAGCGGGTATTGCTTATTACTGTCAGGAAGTGTATACCACATGAGGTTCTTGAAAATATCCTTTTTGATCAAGTTGGCATTGCCCTTGGTGGTATGCAATACTTCCACATGGTCAGGGAAATGCTGCAGGGCATCCAGGTAACTGTCTAATTCATAATTGAGGCAGCACTTGAGGCGTCCACATTGTCCGCTCAGTTTTGTTTGGTTGATGCTGAGGTTCTGGTAGCGCGCCATTGCGGTGGTTACACTCTTGAACTCGTTGAGCCAGCTGCTGCAGCAGAGTTCCCTTCCACAACTTCCAATACCACCTACTTTTGCAGCTTCCTGCCGGGCACCGATTTGCTTCATTTCAACTTTTACCTTGAAATCTCCAGCGTATATCTTGATCAGTTCGCGAAAATCGACACGGTCTTCAGCAGTATAGAAGAAGGTAGCCTTTCTGCCATCGGCCTGAAATTCAACTTCACATATTTTCATGCTCAGCTTCAATTGCCTGGCAATGGCGCGTGAACGGGCGAGGGCTTCTTTTTCACGGGCCTTGTTCTCTTCCCATTTTTGGATGTCCACTTCGGTGGCCCTGCGCAATATTTTCTTCAACTCTGCGCTGTCTTCTGCAATCCTTTTCTTTTTGAGTTGCATGCGCACCAGCTCTCCGCTAAGGTTCACCATGCCAACATCAAAGCCTCCAACACCTTCTACACTGACCAATTCTCCCTTGTTGAAATGATGAAGTGTTGTGTTCTTGAAATATTCTTTCCTGCTGCCGTTGCTGAAGGTCACCTCTACAATCCTGCAGGATACCGCAGGGTCTGTAAAAGGCAAATTGGCAAGCCAGTCATGTACATTAAGTCTATTGCAACCGCCTGAGCTGCATCCGCCGTTGCTTTTACAGCCGCTTGGCTTTCCGTCTTTCGTACCGCATGAACTACATCCCATAATCTATATCAATGGACCAAAATTACTGCTTTATCCTTTATTATATGATAAATTTTGATGGTCAGGGCCATGAACAGTATTTTGGGGTTTGCATTTCTTTCAATTTGATAGGAAGCCCTGTCGAGTTCAGCAACGATGGCCTCCAGCTGTTCGGTTGCTGCCAACCTCAGCAAACGGTTGGCAAAATCAAGCTCATTGTCTGCAACTTCAGGCGCAGTTCCTACATTGGCAATATGTACCGCACAGGAAAGCAGGTGAATGAAATAAGCAAGGAATTGCTTCTGTTTTTCCCTTCCAAGTTTGCTGTTGTCATCAACCCATTTGACCTGAGCCGCAGGGCCATTTTTGAGGATGGCGTTCAGCCACTCCCTCAAGATTTCTTCCCAGTTTTCATCGCTGTTGTGCAACAACTGGAAGGCCTCCCGGAGGTTTCCCTGAGACAGGGGAGCGATGGACAGGGCTTTTTCCCTGGGAACAGCCTGTTTGTTGATCAGCCACTCTTGCACTTCTTTCGATTCAAGTTGGTTGATCTTGATCAACTGTGTTCTAGAAAGGATGGTCGCAAGCAGTTTAGACTCGTCTTGGGCCACAAAGATGAGCAGTGTATTGGCAGGGGGCTCTTCGATCAATTTGAGCAATTTGTTGCCCATCGGGCCAAGGTATTCGGGCATCCACTGGATCAGGATCTTGTATCCACTTTCAAAACTTTTGAGGTTCAGTTTTCTGATGATCTCTTCACATTCGTTGGCGGTAATATTTCCCTGTTTGTTCTCTGCCCCAATGCTCTGTAGCCAGTCGTATGCATTTCCAAAAGGGGTTTGTGCAACAAAACTCCTCCATTCCTGGATGAAATCGCTGGCAATGGGTTTCTCACCATCTTTTTTCACGATGGTCGGATATGAGTAATGAATATCGGGATGAATCAGCGCAGCAGCTTTTTTGCAGGAGGGGCAATTGCCGCAGGCATCTTCTAAAAAAGTTGTTGTTTGGGTGGGCTCTCCAAACAAAGAGCCTTCTTCATTGGCAGTCCCTGGTTTGTTTTTTTCGCATACCACATATTGGGCCAGTGCCAGTGCAAGCTGCAAGGCGCCACTTCCTTCTTTTCCCAACAAAAGCAAGGCATGGCTGAGCCTGTTGCTGCTCACCAGATTGACCAAATTGGCCTTTACTGCAACCTGTCCTGGGATTTCACTGAATAACATGCGGTAAAGATAATGATATACGGCAGCAAGGACAACTGCCGAGGCTTTCTTAAACCTTTTTTCCACGAAAGTGTTACATTGCTAAATAAAAATTATTGTATGATCAAAGCCATGATGATAGCCCTCGCCCTTTTTGCTGCAGGACCTGCAACCATTCACCAGTTCAAGGTTCCCTCCATTGAAGGACAAACCATTGATTTTTCAAAGTTCAAAGGCAAGAAAGTATTGATTGTGAACACCGCTTCAAAATGCGGTTATACCCCCCAATATGCTGAATTGGAACAATTGCACAAGGCATACGGCAGCAAATTGGTTATTGTTGGATTTCCCGCCAATAATTTTGGTGGACAGGAGCCTGGATCCAATGCAGAGATCAATGACTTCTGCCAAAAAAATTATGGGGTAAGTTTTGTAATGGCAGAAAAGGTTTCAGTGAAAGGAACCGATATCCATCCTTTGTTCAAATGGCTGACCAGCAAGGAAGAGAATGGTGTAATGGATGCTGAAATCAAATGGAATTTCACCAAGTTTTTGTTGGATGAAAAAGGAAAACTATTGGCTGTATTCCCAAGCAAGGTCAAGCCCATGGGTGAAGAAATCACAACATACCTTAAGTAATATTATAGGGTAAACGCCAGGCTATAGACGCCTACTGTTTTTGCCCCATGTTGCATCAGTGTATGCACACAGGCTTCTGTTGAAGCACCGGTGGTGATCACATCATCCACCAACACAACATGCCTGTCTTTGATGATTAATGGTTCATTGACATCAAATACCGATGCTACATTTTCCCATCTTTCTATTCTTGTTTTTTTTGTCTGGGTCCTGGTGTTCTCATTGCGCACCAGGGCCTTTTCATTATAGGGGATCCCCGTCTGTTTATACATCCCTTCACACAACAGCGTGGCCTGGTTGTATCCTCTTTTGTATTCTTTTTTGGGATGCAATGGCATCGGGATGCAGAGATCAGTTTTAAATGCATTGAAAAGGCTTGATCCATAGATCCCCATGAGTTCACCCATGTGGATTCCCAGTTCTTTTTCCTCTCTGTATTTGATCTGGTGGATGATCTGCTGTAAAGGAGTCTTGTCTATATAGTAATAAGTACTGGCAGCAAATTGAATGTCGGCCCTGCCCCAAAAAAGTTTTTCAACAGGATTGTTCCTGATTCCTTCAAATTGGGTACGACCTAGCTCAGTTTGGCATTGCAGGCATAAAAACTGATCGCCCTGGATCAGCTCATTGTTGCATCCAAAACAAAGGGAGGGATAGAACACATGCACCAAAGCATCGCACCAGGCTTTTACCATACCAAAGGCTTTATTGGAATATGGTTCGGTAAACCTCTTCAATCAATGCCACGGATATGGTCTTGATACCCTTGTGCGGTTCGGCTTTTCTGTTATACTTGCTGATGACGATGCTGTCAAACCCAAGTTTTTCTGCTTCTGAGATGCGTTGGTCAACCCGGTTTACTGCCCTGATTTCTCCACTCAATCCTACTTCGCCTGCAAAACAGGTTTTTTGTGAAAGGGGAATATCTTCATAAGAGCTCAACAAGGCAAATACCATGGCCAGGTCAATGGCCGGATCCTCAATTTTCAGTCCACCGGCAATGTTGACGAAAACGTCCTTGGTTCCAAAATGGAAGCCACCCCTTTTTTCCAGTACCGCCAATAAAAGTTGCAATCTTCTCAGGTCAAATCCACTTGCTGTTCGCTGCGGAGTTCCATAAACCGATGGTGTAACCAAGGCCTGTACTTCAATCAACAATGGCCTTAGTCCTTCCATTGTTGCACCAATGGCAATGCCACTCAGTTGTTCTTCTTTTTGGTTGATGAGAATGTCTGAAGGATTCATTACTGGTTTCATTCCTGTTCCTGTCATCTCATATATTCCCAGTTCTGCTGTTGATCCAAAACGATTTTTGGTGGTGCGCAAAATCCGGTAGGCATAATGCTGGTCACCCTCAAATTGCAATACCGTATCAACCATGTGTTCCAACAGTTTCGGGCCTGCAATGCTTCCATCTTTTGTGATGTGTCCGATGAGGAAAACGGGTGTTTGTGTTTCTTTGGCAAAGCGTTGAAACTCTGCCGTGCATTCCCTGATTTGTGAAATTGTACCAGGGGAAGAATCGATATATGGGGATTGCAATGTTTGAATAGAATCGATGATGACCAGCTGTGGCTTTATTTTTTTGATCTCCTGAAAGATGCTCTGGGTCGATGTTTCAGTGAGCAGATAGAATGCATCATGTGCTACATTGATGCGATTGGCGCGCATTTTTATTTGTTGCTCACTCTCTTCTCCACTCACATAAAGAATCCTCAATTCATGCATCATCAAGGCATCTTGCAGGAACAAGGTTGATTTTCCAATGCCAGGTTCTCCTGCTACCAACACAAGACTTCCGGGAACAATTCCACCACCCAAGACACGGTTCAATTCCTGGTCTTTGGTTACAATTCTTTCTTCTTCTCTTGAAATGACTTCATTCAATTCAATGCTCTTTGCATTGCCAGGAGTTGTCTCTTTCCATGAAGTTTTATTGCCAGCAGTTTCTTTGTGTATGATTTCTTCGGTCAATGTATTCCATTCATTGCAGGCAGGACATTTCCCCGACCACTTTGGTGATTCATGTCCACAACTCTTGCAAAAAAATGCTTTTTTGATTTTGCTCATTGAATAAAGGTAATCAACAGCTCAGCAAAATGAATGAGATTAACACAGCATGGCGAATGTATTTTCACCAAAAAAATAGGGGATTGGTAGAAACCAGCCCCCTGTACTTACTAACCCATTAAATTCTAACACTAAATTACAAATTGCTCCCACAGTACAAAATTATTTTTTGGATCTGTGCATAACTTTGAAATTGTCATCAATTTTTCATGAAGAAAATTCTTACAATACTGTTTTATGGGAGGGATTATTCTAAAATATTCATCATTTTTTAAATGATTGTCTCAATAAACGACCTTATACATTGAATATTTTATACATATAAATATTTTTAATGTGAAATTATTTTTTAAGAACGCATAATTTTTTTTTAGGTTTAATTTACCTTGAAAATATTTATAAAGTGTTGTAAATCATTATTTAGTGTCTTAGTATTTTGTTCAGTTTAGTCATTAAGGGGGTTGTTTTTTACTTGCTCAAGGATAAAAAGTGAATAAATTGTTATATTCGCAAGGAGAAATTCATCGTATTTCAAACCAAAAATCAACTGCATGAGAAAACTTACGCTGTTCATGTGCTGTTTGCTTTTTGCATTACCAATGGTATTTGCGCAAACAGTTGTAAAGGGGAAGGTGTCGGATTCCGACGGTTCTCCTTTGTCAGGTGTATCGATCAAGGTAGCTGGTTCCCAAATAGGAACTATTTCTGCTGCTGACGGTACTTTTTCGCTTTCTGTGAAGGACCTCAACACCAACCTTGAGGTAACCTACGTAGGGTATGACCGCATCAATGTTCGTGCTGGTTCAAACCTTTCCAACATTTCGCTGAAGTCTGCCACTTCTGGTCTTCAAGAGGTTGTAGTAACAGCACAAGGTATCCGCAGGGAGAAAAAAGCCCTTGGATATGCTGTTGCTTCAGTAGACAAAAAAGCATTGGAACTTCGCCCTGACGGAGACGTTGTTCGTCTCTTGAATGGTAAAGCTCCCGGTGTTGACATCCTCAACTCCAGCGGTATGTCAGGTTCTGGTACCAACATCATCATCCGTGGTGTAAACACCATTTCTGGTAGCTCTACTCCACTCTTTATTGTGGATGGTGTTCCTTTTGATGCGTCTACCAATGCCCAGGCAAGCTTCGTTTATGGTAATACAACTTCCAGCCGTTTCTTGGATCTTGATCCCAACAGCATTGAGAACATCAGTGTTTTGAAAGGATTGAGTGCAACCACCCTCTATGGTGAGTTGGGCCGTAATGGTGTGGTATTGGTTACTACAAAAAACAGCTCATCCAGGCGTTCAAACAAGAAAAATGAAGTAACTGTTTCACAATCATTGTTTGCCAACGAGGTTGCCAACCTTCCTGATTACCAGGATACATGGGGTGGTGGATTTGACAATGGTGTAGGTTTCGCTTTCTTCTCCAACTGGGGTGGAAAATTCAAGACTCCTGCAGATTCAGTTGCACATCCTTATGACAGGGCTTCTTCTTCTGCTTTTGGTACTCCCTGGAGGACAGCGTTCCCTCAGTTTGTAGGTGCCAAAATTGCGTATGAGCCCAACAACTCTGTAAGAGATTTCTTCAATACAGGTATCATCCGCACCACTTCTGTGGGTGTTACAAGTTC
>JAIPBY010000111.1 GCA_021738605.1 Chitinophagaceae bacterium
GATGCCCCGGATTGGATGTTTGAATGATCACAGCCCCTTGCTGCCCTCTTCTCCCTGCCCGGCCACTCACTTGTTCCATCAACTGAAAGCCACGCTCATTTACCCTGAAATCGGTAAAGCTCAACAACCCGTCTGCATCAAGGATGCCGACCAAGGCAACATGCTCAAAGTCCAGCCCCTTCACAACCATCTGCGTACCCACCAGGATATCCATTTGGTGCTTTTCAAAGCTTTGGATCATCTCGTCGTGGGCATATTTCCCTTTGACCGTATCAATGTCCATCCTTGCCACCGTATGTTCAGGGAACATCTCAATCAGGTCTTCTTCCACCTTCTCAGTACCAAAATTCCTCTCCACCCAACTGGCACCGCCACAGGCCGTGCAGGTGAGCATCACAGGATAAGAAGTGCCACAATAATGGCACTGAAGCCTGTGGTGAAGTTTATGGTAAGTCAGGGTAACATCACAATGTTCGCAATGAGGAATGAATCCACAGGTACCACAAATCTTATAGGGTGCATAACCCCTTCTGTTTTGAAAAAGGATGACCTGTTTTTTCTCTGCCAGTGCCTTGTCCATCGCCTCTTTCAATGCAGGAGTGATCATGTGACGGACCATTTTGTTGTTGACCATTCCCCTGGTATCTGCCACTGTGATGGAAGGAAGTTCCACGCCACCATAGCGTTCAAACATTTCTACCAAACCATATTTTCCACCCACAGCCTGGGCATAGGTTTCGATGCTCGGCGTTGCACTCCCCAATACCACTTTTGCATTGCTCAACCGCGCATAATAGAGGGCGGCATCGCGGGCATTGTAGCGTGGCGCTGGATCCTGTTGTTTGAAGGATGCATCCTGCTCCTCATCCACAATGATCAGGGAAAGGTCGCTAAAAGGCAGGAACAGGGCTGACCTTGCACCCAATACAACCCTGATCTCCCCTTTCTTCACCTTGTTCCAAAGTTCGACCCTTTCATTGGGGTTGAACCTGGAATGATAAATGGCGATATACCCACCAAAATGTTGGTGTAATCTTCGAATGATCTGTGCCGTCAGTGCAATTTCCGGAAGCAGGTACAGCACTTGCTTACCGGCCAATACCTGTGCTTCAATCAACTTGATATAGACCTGTGTCTTTCCGCTTGAAGTAACTCCATGCAGCAAACAAACATCTTTGTCCTGAAGCGCCTGCTGCACCTTTTCAAGGGCAATGGTCTGCACGGGAGAAAGAGTGAAATCAATATTCACCTGCTTGGATTGAAGCTGTAAGCGGTCTACAGATTGCTTTGAAACGACCAGTATATTTTTGTCTACCAATCCTTTCAATTGAGCGGAACTGGCATCCGCTTTTTTTAGCAATGCAGGCTGCTTCACCTCCCCTTCTGTTTTCTGCAGATGGAGAAATGCTAGCAACAATTCCAGTTGCTTTGGCGCCCGGTTGTTCCACTGGTTCAGCAAACCAGCCAGTGCTTCTTCATTGTGATAATCAGGATGAAGATGAACAAAATTCTCCCGCTTGGGAGTATATTTTTCCTTGAGTGATTCCCATGCGATGCACACTTTTTTTTCCAACAACCGCTTTACCACCGGGTAAACATGGGATGCATCCAAAATGTCCTGTACTTCCTCAATCTTCAGTTCTTTTTTCAGCAACAAGCCTTCTGCCACCAGATATTCCTGATCATCTAACTCACTAAAATCTTCGCCAAATTCCTCATTCAGCATCAGGATGGTTTCACTGCTGAGCTTGAGCTGGGTGGGCAGGGCTGCAGCCATCACCTCGCCTTCACTGCACATGTAATAATTGGCCATCCAATTCCAGAAGGCAAGTTGCTGATCATACACAACGGGTTCGGGGTCGAGCACCTGGATGATGGGTTTGGGGTCAAAACCCTTTGGGCCTGTATCAGACAGGGATTTGATGATGCCGGAATACCTTTTTTGCCTGCCAAAACTGACTTCAACCCTTACACCTGGAATAGCGAGAGACTGCATCTCTGCCGGGATGGCATAGGTATAGGTCTTGGGCAAGGCTAATGGTATGATGATTTCTGCAAACAAAGGTTGAACAGCTTAGGGTTTCGAAAAATAATGTGGGTTGATCCAGGATGCCCTGTATTCAATGAGCTTATCTGCCATCTTCTGTTTTGCGATGGCTTTCAATGCTTTTGGATCGGCCTCGGGATAATCTGCAGGGTCGATGGGCTCTAGGTATACAGCCCTGGATCTTCCAGGAGTAAGGGTTAATACATGCCGGTAATGCATGCGGTCATACGTATCCAGAAACAAAATGGGTTGTAATTTCTTTCCTGTCTCTACAGCCAATTTGAATGCCCCATCATACATTTCGGCCATGGGACCATCCGCCATATTGAAGGTCCCCTCAGGAAAAACTGCAATGGAAATTCCTTTGGCAAGGGTCTTGCGAAGATCATTTAAACTCCTGGCCCGGTCTTCGGGGCTGGACCGGTTTACCGTGATCACGCAGAACTTGTATAGAAATCCAAAGATGGGCACTTTCAAAAGCTCGTATTTCCCAATGGCCCTGAAATGATGCTTTATCGCCAGGATGACCACTATGGCATCAAGGTAAGAGATATGATTGGGGATGAAGATGTATTGCTCATCCTCAGCCGGTCTTGATTCATAAAGATTAACATGCCTAATGCCAATCAGCAGAAAGAAGAGATTTCCCAACACCCTGTAAATCTCAAACATGATGTTTCCACCACGGAATTTCCCAAAGGGCAGACAGAGGATCAGACAAGGAATCAAGGAAATGATGATAATGGCTGCAAGGGAATAGGCATACAGGCAATACAAGAACTGGATGGGGGCGATAATGAACCTGGCTTTGCGCATATATTAATTCAAATATACACTTTCCCGTTTGTATCTTTGCCGGCCAATGACAGCGGAAAAGACCATAGCACTGCATACACTGGGTTGCAAGCTGAATTATTCAGAGACCTCCACATTGGGAAGAATGCTGGAAAAAGAAGGCTTCACCAAGAAGGAGTTTGACGAGCCTGCAGATGTATATGTGATCAATACCTGCTCAGTAACAGAAAATGCAGACAAAGAATGCAGACAATTGGTCAGGCGCATCCAAAAGCAAAATGCCGAGGCTGTAGTGGTCATCACTGGTTGCTATGCACAATTGAAGCCCAAGGAGATTGCCGAAATACCCGGTGTAGACCTTGTACTGGGTGCTGCAGAAAAATTCAACCTTCCTGAACACCTCAGGAATTTCACAAAGGGAGATTCAACCAAGATATGCAGCTGCGACATCAGCGAGGTCAATGATTTCAATGCCTCTTTCTCCGTTACAGACCGTACCAGAACATTTTTAAAAGTACAAGATGGGTGCGATTACAATTGCTCGTTTTGCACCATCCCACTTGCACGCGGCAAAAGCAGGAGCAATTCAGTCGAAAATGTAGTTCAACAAGCAAGGGAAATTGGTGCCAAGGGAGTTAAAGAAATTGTGTTGACAGGAGTCAATTTAGGTGACTTCGGGATAATGGATGGTGAAAGAAAAAACAGTTTTTTTGATCTCTGCCAGGCATTGGATAAAGTAGAAGAAATAAGCCGGTACAGGATATCATCCATCGAACCCAACCTGCTGACCAAAGAGATCATCGAATTGGTTGCATCCAGCAAAAAGTTCATGCCTCATTTTCATATCCCGCTGCAAAGCGGAAGCAATACCATCCTTGGATTGATGAGAAGGCGATACAAGAGAGAACTCTATGCCGAAAGAATTGAGATGATCAAAGCACTGATGCCTGATTGCGCCATTGGTGTAGATGTCATTGTTGGATTTCCATCTGAAGATGAAACAGCGTTCAGGGAAACATTTGAATTTCTTCATTCCCTTGATGTTTCCTATCTGCATGTATTTACTTATTCAGAGCGACCCAATACCAAAGCCCTTGAGATAAAGGGAGTTGTTCCGATTCAGGTCCGTAACGAGCGTAACAAGATGCTCAGGAACCTCTCCTATCAAAAAATGCAGTATTTCCGCGCTTCCCAGGAAGGAAAGACAAGAACAGTTCTGTTTGAACAGGAGAACAAGAATGGGATGATTGAAGGATATACCGACAACTATATCAGGATCAGCACCCCATTCAGTGATGAACTGGTGAACCAGCAAATGGATTGGCTGATCAGGTAAAATGCTCTAGCGAACTACAATTTTCAATACGGGAGCCAATTGCAGCTTCCCTTTCACATTTCGGAAAAGTACCTGATTGAATAAAATGGTATCCCCCGCTTTTACATTGTCCTTGATGCTTTCCGCCCAGACCTGACTGAGATTTGCAGTATTGTTGAAGTCTCCAACCCGAAGATCATTCATTGATTTGGTTTGCCCTGATTCGTCATCCCGGTAAGTACTTTTGAATTTATAGTTGATCCGAAATGCGTTGACTGTGTATAGCTTCCCAGCATTGTCCTTCACCAAAATCGCTGCAGGAGCGATAGCAGAGATTTGCGCAGCGAGCGCATTTCCAGTTCCTACAGGGCCCCAATAGGTGGCAAATGTCAGGGGCATGGGGGCTGGTAGCGTATCCACCTTGGCTTTCTTGGATTGTGCGAAGGAAAAGATTGATGCCAGAAAAAAAACAAATGACAAGACAAATTTGCTCATGGTACAAATCTAATCCTAGTGATGATAATGAACAGTTAAATCTGACCTATGCTATCCAAGATTGGCCAATCCTTCCTTCAGCATCTTGATTTTGTCTAGTGCATCCGCCTGCTTTTTTCTTTCCATGTCTACCACTTCCTGTTTGGCATTGTTGACAAACTTCTCATTGGAGAGTTTCTTCTCAACACTTTCCAAAAAGCCCTGGAAATAGGCCAATTCAGTTTCAAGCTCCTTTCGCTGGATGGATGTGTCCAATACCTGATCCGCTTTTAAATAGAACTTGTCTCCGCCAATCACCAGCTGAATGGAGTCTGCCACCGCATCATCAGTAAAAGAAAATGCTTTCGCGTTCACTTGTTTGCAAAGCAATTCTTGAATCGGCAACCATATTGATTTGTCTTTTGCTGCCACAAATAATGAAACGGCATCCTTGTTCTTGATCTGCGCTTTCACCCTTGCGTCCCGGATGGTAGAGATGGCGGATTTAAGCAATACAGCCTCTTTAAGGATCGCATCGTCTGCATCCCTGGCAATGAATGAAGCATCCATCTGCCTTACACAAAGATCAACAGGCTGCTCATCCCTCAACAGGTGGTACATTTCTTCTGTCACAAATGGCATGAAAGGATGCAGCCTTTCCAGCAATATTTCAAAAAATCCAATGGCTTTGTTGAGATGGGCCTCATCCATGGGCTTTTCAAAACCTGGCTTGATCCACTCAAGGTACCAGCTGCAAAAATCATCCCAAACCAGTGTATACAAGGTTTTGAGGGCCTCGCTCAACTTGAATTGATCCATCAGTTGATCCACTTCAGTACAAACTTCGCGCAGCCGTGCATCAAACCACTCATGGGGCCAGTCAGATCCCAGGGTCATCTCTTCTGCAGAGAGATTGGGCTTCGACCGCTCTTTCCAGAGTTGGACCAGTTTGAGGGCATTCCATATTTTATTGATGAAATTTCTTCCTTGCTCATTCGATGACTTGTCCCACAAGAGGTCATTGCCTGCGGGCGATGCAATGAGAATGCCAAAACGGACCGCATCAGCGCCAATATCATCAATCATTTCAAGCAGGTCTGGAGAATTGCCGAGCTGCTTGCTCATTTTACGGCCCTGCAAATCGCGAACAATGCCGGTAAAATAAACATCTTTAAAGGGCTTTTCACCCATGTATTCATAGCCCGCCATCACCATCCTGGCCACCCAGAAGAAAATGATTTCTGGTGCTGTAACCAGTGTATTCGTTGGATAATAATAAGCCACATCATTGTTTCCAGGATTGGAAATGCCCTTGAAAACCTCAAAAGGCCAGAGCCAGGAAGAGAACCAGGTATCCAGACAATCCTCATCCTGCTTGAGTTGTGGATTTTCTATGCCGTAGGTTGCTGAAAACTTTTGTTTGGCATCCTCCTCATCCATGGCAACGATATAGCGGCCTTCTGCATCATACCAAGCAGGGATCTGATGCCCCCACCAGAGCTGACGGGAAATGCACCAATCCTTGATGTTTTCCATCCAATGCCGATAAAGGTTTTTGAATTTAGCAGGATGAAAATTGATCTCTCCGTCCTGCACAGCATTGAGCGCTGGAGAAGATATTTTTTTCATGTCTACCCACCACTGCAATGACAACCTTGGCTCGACCACTACATCCGTTCTTTCGGAGAAGCCCACCTGATGGGTATACTCATCAATCTTGACAACATGCCCGGCCAATTTCAACGCCGCTACAATCTGCTTTCTCGCCTCAAATCTATCCAGGCCAATATAAAGCTGAGCATCAGCGCTCATGGTACCATCCTCATTGAGGATATCATAAACAGCAAGACCATGTTTGATACCAATTTGGTTATCATTCATGTCATGCGCAGGGGTGATTTTCAATGCGCCAGATCCAAAATCAGTGGCCACATAATCATCACCGATGATGGGTATTCTCCTGTTGATCAGTGGCACGATGGCCTCAGTACCAATCAGGTGCTTAAAGCGCTCATCGGCTGGATTTACCGCTATTGCTGCATCTCCCAGGATTGTTTCCGGACGAACAGTTGCGATGGTGATGCTGCCATTTTCAAGCGGCAAAGGATTACCGTCTTTGTCGGCCAACTGGTACTGGAGAAAATAAAGCTTTCCTTGTACCTCTTTGAAAATCACTTCTTCATCACTCAAGGCCGTTTTTGCACGCGGATCCCAGTTGATCATGCGTTTGCCACGGTAGATGTAGCCTTTGGCATATAGATCATTGAACACCTGGATCACGGAACGATAATAATCTGGATCCATCGTAAAACTGGTCCTGTTCCAATCAAGCGAACAGCCCAGTTTTTTCAATTGCTGCAGGATGATCCCACCATATTTTTCCTTCCATTCCCAGGCATATTCAAGAAATGCCTCACGGCTCAAGCTCGATTTCTGGATGCCCCTCTCGCGCAACATGTGGACCACTTTGGCTTCGGTTGCAATGGAGGCATGGTCAGTTCCTGGTACCCAACAGGCATTTTTACCCATCATGCGGGCGCGCCTTACCAGGATATCCTGGATCGTATTGTTCAGGCAATGCCCCATGTGAAGAATACCTGTAACATTGGGCGGGGGGATAACAACAGTATAGGGTTCCCTATCGTCAGGGGTGCTTTCGAAATATTTTTGATCCAGCCAATGCTGGTACCATTTTTGTTCTGCTGATCTGAAATCAAATGTTTTGGAGATCTCCATGAATTGCCAAGGTTTAAGGGTTACAAAGGTAACAAGAAACTTAGACCTTGCATGAAGGATGTTGTGTGATCAAGGATGGGTTGGTTTGGCCTTTACCAAACCAGATAGGTAACCAATGCAATCAAAGCATAAATGGCCAATACCACTAAAAATACTTTGGCGGTTTTACCCCCTTCGGAAGATGTGAACATGTTCATGATTTTCTTTTTCATTGGTGATTGCAATTGAAATTGGGAGATCATGGAATGGATAGTGGACACGCTAACAAGACGAGAACAGATCGCTAAAAGTTACAACCTATTCCAAAGATAATGTTAATTTTTTTTGAAAAGCATCAAATATGCCCAGAAATACAGGATGACTTGTATTAGAATTTCGGATGACCCTGATCATTTTCAAGGTAAAAATCAAGCCTTAATATTGTAAAAATCATTCACATTCTATTGAAAATTAAACTTTTATATGAAAAAATCACCCAACCAACCCATTTATGCCATTTGGATCGACAGAAAACATGCCATGGTCATGAAAGCAACAACCCAGAGTGAACCTGAATACATTGAAATTAAGTCTGATATAGGAAGAGAAAGATTTAATGGAGAAGAGACCAATAAAACAGGCATGTTGGGTACTACGATCGACTGGCAGAAAAAAATGCAGGAAAAGGAAAACAACCATGTGCAACAATTGCTGAAAAAAGTGATCGACCAATTACAACATCCCAAAGAGATTTTGATCCTGGGGTCGGGTGACACGCGGTATGAACT
>JAIPBY010000112.1 GCA_021738605.1 Chitinophagaceae bacterium
TGGAAGGCCAACTGGAAAAGGCTTGCCTATGATTTTCACCATGCACTGGGAATCTACACGGTAATTTTTCTCTTCATTTTTGCCTTTACTGCCCTGGCATGGAGTTTTCAGTGGTTCAATGATGGCATTTACAAGGTCACGAATTCTTCCAAAGAGCCCATCAAGCCTCCAACATCAACCATCATTGATTCCTTGGAAAAAGCAGGCATTGATGATGTGCTTGCAGATGCCTATACCAGGATTCCCAATGCTGTTTTTTACAACATCAGCCTGCCAAAAGATTCCAGTGCTGTATTTGGTGTCAACGTGCTGAGCAGAACGGCCATCCATGAAACAGCCACAGATAACCATTATTATGATCAATATTCCGGAGCCTACCTGAAGACCGTATCATTTGGAGACAGGCCCATCGGACAGCAGATCCGCGCCAGCTTCAAGCCCATCCACATCAGTTCTATTTTTGGCCTTCCATCCAAAATCCTTGGATTTCTGGTCTGTCTGATAGGCACGACCTTCCCGATTACTGGGGTGATCATGTGGCTGAGCAGGATAAAGAAGATTTAGAGGTTAATTCTACTTCAACCCCTTAAACTACTTCAACCTCTTCAACGGTCCTACAAATTTCCCTTCTTCAACTCTCCCACTGCATGGTCAACCGCGCGGGCAGTGAGGGCCATGTATGTTACAGAAGGGTTTTGACAGGCAGATGAAGCCATGGCTGAACCGTCTGTGATGAAGACATTCTGGACGTCATGCATCTGGTTCCATTTGTTGAGGACAGATGTTTTAGGGTCATTGCCCATGCGGGCTGTTCCCATTTCATGGATACAGAAACCAGGTGCAGGCATGTTGTCGTATGCTTTGACATTCTTGATACCAGCGGCTTCCAGCATTTCTACTGCGCTGTTTTTCATGTCTACCCTCATTTTCATTTCGTTTTCCTTGAACTCACAGTCAATATCGAAGGTGGGCAGCCCGTATTTGTCTTTTTTATCCTTGTTGAGTGTTGCTTTGTTTTCGTAATAAGGAAGATGTTCGCCCCAAGAACCCATTCCCATGGTCCAGTTGCCTGGTTCGGTAACGGTTTCCTTGAGTTCAATCCCGATCTCACCGGAACTGGCACGCCCCCTTGAGCCGCCGCCCTGGTAGCCAAATCCACGCACATATCCGGCAGAGGAGCCACCATCGAGGTTGCGGAATCGAGGAATATAAATGCCATTGGGCCTCTTGCCATAGAAGTACTGGTCCTGGAATCCGTCAAAATCTCCAGAAGCGCCCACACCATAATGGTGGTCCATCAGGTTATGCCCTACCTGTTCGCTGCTGTTGCCAAATCCGTTGGGGAAGGCATCAGACACAGAATTCAGGAGGATATGGGTGGTACCAAGGGTGGATGCGTTGAGGAAGACAATCTTGGCGAAGTACTCTTCGGTTTTCATTGTCTCTGTATCCAAAACCACTACGCCTTTGGCGCGCTTGGTTTCCTTGTCGTAGATCACTTCAATGGTGATGGCATTGGTGCGCATGGTCAGGTTGCCTGTGGCTGCTGCAGCGGGAAGTGTGGCGGAGTTGGAGCTGAAATATCCTCCGAAAGGACAACCTTGCTGGCATTTGTTGCGGAACTGGCAAGGTCCGCGGGTACCAATTTTGGCAGTATGGTTGGCTGCACGGCCAATGATCATTGGCCTTCCCATTTTGGTTTTGAGGTTTTCCTTCACCATTCTTTCAATGCAGTTCATCTCCATGGGAGGAAGGAATTCTCCATCCGGCACCATCGACAATCCATCGCGTGAACCACTGATGCCGGCAAATTTTTCAACATAGCTGTACCAGGGAGCAAGGTCTTTGTACCTTATCGGCCAATCCACGCCATGGCCATCTTTGGCGTTGGCTTCGAAGTCAAGATCGCTCAGTCTGTAGCACTGACGGCCCCACATCAGGGACCTTCCGCCTACATGGTTGCCACGGATCCACTCAAATGGCTTCACCTGGGTATATGGATTTTCAAGATCGTTCACGAAAAACTTCTTCGACACCTCATCATAAGCATAGCATTTGCTTTGAATGGGGGAGTTGGTGCGGTCTTCCTGGGTCTTCCCTCCACGGTGTTCCAATTCCCATGGGTCTTTTTCGGTTCCCACGTAATCCTTCACATGTTCCACATTGCGTCCTCTTTCGATGAGGATGGTCTTGAGGCCACGTTCAGTCAGTTCTTTTGCCGCCCAGCCTCCGGAGATGCCTGAGCCTACTACAATTGCGTCGAATGTGTTGGACATTGATAAGGGGTTGTCAGTTGAATGTTACGGTTTACCAAAATTCTTTGGTATCAATAGCATTACAATTTAAAAATCTTTTGCCTAAAACCGGAATTTTTTCTTCTCATCCATCCCCAAGTCAATTAACAATAGGGACACATTTGAATAACAAAGGCTTAATACAGCAGAAACCTTAATGCAAGATTGAATGGAGAATTTCGCATGGCAAAATAAACATACATGAGAAAATTACTCCTTGCGCTTTCAGTAACAGTCTTTTTTGCATGCAAAAAAGAAACCGCAGTTCTTCCCCTTGAGCAAACCGTGAATGAAGACCTGGCATCATACCAGGAAATTGCATCCATCAATTTGGGAGGACTTGGGGCTGCAGAGATCACTACCTTTGATCCCGCTACAAACAGACTTTTTGCAGTAAACAATGGAACAACGAATAAGATTGATGTGATTGATATGGCCAATCCTGCCAGTATCAAGTTGATCAATAGCATCAGAATGCAGCCCTATGGAGGTTTTGTGAACAGTGTAGATGTGAAGAACGGCATGTTGGCTGCAGCGATTGAATCTACCAACAAGCAAGCGCCTGGAAAAGTAATCGTTTTCAATACCAGCACATTAAAGGAAATCGCTACCGTCAATGTTGGCTCTCTTCCAGACAATGTGGTTTTCAGCCCCGATGGAAAATTCATCCTCACTGCCAACGAGGGCGAGCCCAATGATGCATACACCAACGACCCAGCCGGCACCATTTCCATCATCAATGTGGAAAACAAGTTTACCGTAACCACCTTTGATTTTGCAGGTTTTGTAAGTCAATTATCAGCATTGTCTGCAGGTGGTTTTAGGGTGTTTGGTCCTGGTAGAAATTTCGTCAATGACATTGAGCCAGAATACATTACCGTTTCCAATGATTCAAAAACAGCATGGGTAACTTTGCAGGAAAACAATGCCATTGCAGAAATTGATATCCTCTCTGCCACCATCAAAAAAATCATGCCACTCGGGTTCAAAGATTACTCCGCTCCTGGAAACGCATTTGATTTGAGCGACAGGGATGGTGCGGTTGCTTTCAAAAATGCACCTGTATTTGGAACCTATATGCCTGACGCCATTGCTTCCTATAACTATAATGGTACTACTTATCTCTTTACCGCCAATGAAGGCGACGCCAGGGAATACGCTGGTTTTACTGAAATAAAAAGACTGGGAACGGTTATGCTGGATCCTGTTGCTTTCCCCACAGGCGCCATGTTAAAGACTGATGCCCAACTGGGAAGGTTGAACATCACAACAACCCTTGGCGACAAGGACGGTGATGGCGACCTTGATGCAATTTATAGTTTTGGTGCAAGGTCTTTTTCTGTGTGGAATGCTTCCACAGGTGCTTTGGTTTGGGACAGCAAAAATGAACTGGATATCAAATCCAACGAGTTGGGTGTTTATGATGATGGCAGAAGCGATGACAAAGGTGCAGAACCTGAGTCGGTGACCATTGGAAGGGTTGGCAGCAAAACAGTTGCCTATGTAGGATTGGAAAGGACTGATGCTGTGGCGGTATATGACATTACGGACCCCACCAAGCCTGTATTTGTTAAGATGTTCAAAACAGGTGATGCTCCGGAAGGCCTTCTGTTCATTCCGGCCTCAAAGAGCCCTATCGGACAAAGTCTTGTGGTTGTCAGCAGTGAAAACGATGGTGTTGTAAAAATTTACAGAGCCAATAAGCTGTAGCTGAATCCTTTACAATTCCTTGATGTAATAAATACACACTGAAAATATTTTTAGGTAAATTTGCGGCGTCAAAACAAAATAAACAAACATGAAAAAAATCATTTCATTGCTTGCCCTGGTGCTGGTGGTTGCTTCAACCTCCTTTGCACAGGTAACCAGCAGTAGCATTACCGGTTCGGTAAAGGGTGATGACAACAAGTTCCTTGAAGGGGCTACGGTTGTTGCTGTTCACCAGCCTTCAGGAACAAAGTATTCCACTACAACGAACAAGTCTGGTGCATTCACCATCCTGAACGTGCGTGTAGGCGGACCTTATGTGGTTAAAATCACGTTCAGTGGTTTCAAGTCTTACGAAGAGCAGGGCGTTTTCGCTCCTCTTGGTAATGCCGCCAACGTGGATGTAGCCCTTAAAAACGATGCCGTTAGCATGCAGAACATCGTTGTAAAGGCTGCACCAAACCCCATCATCAACTCAAGGGCCAACGGTACCAGTGTCACCATTGGAAGACAGGCGCTGAACCTGACACCAACAATTGGTCGTAACCTCAATGACGTAACCAAATACAACGCCTATAGCAATGGCCGTTCATTTGCAGGCCAGGATAGCCGCTTCAACAACTTTACCATAGATGGTGCCGTTTTCAACAATGGTTTCGGTCTTGGTTCTGATGCACAAGCAGGTGGTCGTACCAACTCTACTGCCATTTCTTTGGATGCCTTGGAAGAGGTTCAGATCAACATCACTCCTTATGATATCCGCCAGTCTGGTTTTGCCGGTGCTGCCATCAACGCCGTAACGCGCAGTGGTACCAACGAATTTGCAGGTTCTGTTTTCCGTTTCTGGAACAGCAGGGATCTTGCGGGAACCAAGGTTGCCAGCAAAACCGACAACATCCCCAAAACACCGTTCAACGTTGAAACACAGGGTTTCCGTGTTGGTGGACCGATCATCAAGGACAAACTTTTCTTTTTTGTAAACGGTGAATTCACCAACGGTACCAACCCCGCCTTGAGCTGGGTAGCCAATCGTCCTGGTGCAACGGGTAACGTTTCAAGGACAACGGCTACCGATCTTGACGACCTGAAAACCTTCATGAAGTCTAACTTTGACTACGACCTCGGTGCTATTGATAATTTCAACAATGAGTCTTTCAGCAAGAAAGTGCTTGCCCGTATTGATTACAACATCAATGATATCCACAAGCTTTCTTTGAGGTATGCGCACCACAATTCACAAAGTGACGTGCCCATCAGCAACAGTAACTCAGGAAATACAGCAGGTAATGGTAACAGGCAGAACTCTGCTTTGGCCATTTCAGGTCAGAACACCGGATACATCATCCAGGACAATACCCGTTCTGCAGTATTGGAATTGAGCTCCAACTTCAAGAACAGGGTTTCCAACCAGTTCATTGCTACTTATAATAAGCAGATCGAAGACCGTGCTTACCGTACCGCAATGTTCCCTACAGTTGACATCCTCAGTGGTGTTGGCGGAAGTACTTATACTTCTCTTGGATTTGATCCATTTACGCCCAACAACAAGTTGAACTACTCAACCTTCAACCTGACCAATAATACCACCTTGATCCGTGGCAACCATACCATCACCTTGGGTGCTGCATTTGAATCCTTCAAGTCGAACAACCTGTTCTTCTATGGTTCCAATGGTGTTTGGGTATTCAACAGCATCGCAGACTTCAAGGCTGCTGCTTTGGCTTACAAGGCCAATCCAAACCTTGCTGCGTCTACCGTGCCCATTGCCCGTTTCAATTACCGCTATACCCTTTTGCCTGACGGAAAACTTCCTTGGCAGACCTTCCAGAACCAGTTCTATACTGTTTATGGACAGGATGAGTGGAAAATGACAAAGAATTTCCGCATGACCTATGGCGCGCGCTTGGATTATTTGAACATTGTCAATACCGCTGCTGATTATGCAAACCCTTATGTAGCTGGTCTGAACTTCAGGGAGCCTTCTGGCTTGCCTTATAATATCAATACAGCAAGCATGCCCAAGTCAAGGTTCTATGTGTCGCCTCGTGTAGGTTTCAACTGGGATGTAAATGGCAACAAGAAGACACAGATCCGTGGTGGATCTGGTTTGTTCCTTTCCCGTCTTCCTTATGTGTTGATCAGCAACCAGTTGGGTAACAATGGGGTTAACATCGGCCTCGTGAACGTAACCGGTTCAGCAGCAACTGCCTATCCTTTCACCTTGGATCCTACCCGTTATACACCTACTACAACGGATATCAACAGCCTGCGTGGATATAACATCAACTATGGTGATCAAGACCTGAAGTTCCCACAGATTTGGAAAACCAACATCGCCATTGACCAGAAACTGGGATGGGGCGTGATTGGAACCTTGGAAGCGATTTACAACAAGAACATCAACATGCTTCACTATGTAGATGTGAACCAGAAAAGGCCTTCAGGAACTTTTGCCGGAAACGACAAAAGGGACATCTATCCTGCGCTTGATCTTTCCGGTGCTGCTGCAACCACTGCCCGTTTCTTGAATCCTGGCATTGGCAATGCATTTGTGTTGACCAACAACAATGTAGGTTATTCTTACTCACTGACTGCAAAGTTGGAAAAGCCAATGACCAAGAATTTTGGTGGTGTTTTGGCCTATACCAATGCAAAAGCAACAGATCTTTCTTCTGTGGCCAGCACGGTTAACGCAAGCACACCAAGCATCTATGGCATGAACTATCTGAGAGAAGGTTTTTCTGATAACGACCTTCGCCACCGTTTCATGGGCTATGTTAACTACAGGCTCAATTATGGCGGTAAGTTTGGCGGTGCAACCACGTTCTCTTTGGGCATGGTTTCTGCCAGCGGATTCAAGCTTTCTTATACGTATAGCTCTGATGTCAATGGTGATGGTCAGTTCAATGACCTGATATACATACCGGCAGCGGGCAACAACCTTACCTTCCAGGATCAAACTGTGGGTACTACTGTTTTCACTGCAGCAGCGCAGGCATCAGCGTTCAGCAACTATATTGAAGCAAATCCTTACCTGAGAAGCAGAAGGGGTACTTATGCAGAGCGCAACGGTGTTCAAGCGCCTTGGTTGACAAGGTTTGATTTCAGCATTGAGCAGGACTTCTTTGTGAAGACGGGTAAGAACAAGAAAGCCAACACCTTCCGTTTCAGGGCTGATTTCATCAACTTTGGCAACCTGATCAACAACAAATGGGGTGTAGGCAATGTATCTACAACACCTCAACCGCTCAACTACCGTGGCCGTACAACAGCAGGTGAGCCTATCTACAGGTTGGCCACACAGGTGGTAGATGGTGCAACCGTTTTGTTGAAGGATGCTTTCGTAGATTCAAAAACCTTGAATGATGTATACCAGATCCAGTTGGGTATCAGGTATATTTTCAATAATTAATCGAATTGGTCTTGAATGACCATTTGACCGCATAAAAAAGACCGGAGACAAATTCTCCGGTCTTTTTTTGTTCTTTGTTGCAATGATTTTGCCATTTCCCCGCCAAGGATTATATTTGCACTCCAATTAATTTGGCTACGAGGAGATGTAGCTCAGTTGGTAGAGCATCGGACTGAAAATCCGTGTGTCGGCGGTTCAAGTCCGTCCATCTCCACGAACAACCCCCAGCATTTGCCGGGGGTTTTGTTTTGTACTATGTTGTGGTATTACCCCGTTTAAACATCCTGTAGGAGAATGCCGATGGTATGATAACCATGACAGCTGTGATGGACATGAATACAATAAAAATGGCAGCCCCATCGAGCAGTAATGCAGTCGCCATTTGTAAAGTACCCCCAACCATCCAGACCTTCCCGGCAAGGGCATGTGTGGCATTCCAGTTTGCCTCATTTTCAAGTGTCCATGGCAGTTTGAACCCTGCCATGTAATTCTGCTTGAGTTTTGGCATGTAAATGCCCATTCCGGTAAAAGCAAAACCCAATAAGGGAAAGATCAGTTTGTTGATTTCAATGCCTGCATGTGCAGTACCATAGAGAATGACCATGGATAAGCAACACAAAAAGCCTACTGTAAACAGACCGAATTGTGCATATACCTTGTCATCGGCACTGGCATATCTTTTGGGGTCAATTTTTTTGATGTTGGCCAGCA
>JAIPBY010000113.1 GCA_021738605.1 Chitinophagaceae bacterium
AGGTAACATATGATTATTTTTTCTGTTTAATCTGCTTCAATAAAAGCTCAAGGTCTTCCACGGAGAGCTTTTTCTTGTCCACGAGAAAGGATACCACTTCCTTGTAAGATCCTTCAAAATAACCCTTGGTGATCCCGGCGATGGATCCTGAAGTATAGTCATCTTTTGACAGCAGTGGATGATAAAAATTATAGCGGTTGGGGGTTTTAATGCCCACCACATCCTTCTCTACCAGGATCTTCAGCAAGGTCGCAACCGTATTGTGGTGCGGCTTGGGCTCTGGCATGGCTTCTACAATATCCTTTAGGTAGCCACCCTCTCCCAACGTCCACAGGGCCTGCATGATCTGCTCTTCTGCCCGGGTCAATGTCTTGTTCATAACTAAATATTTAGTCTAAATTAAAACTAAAGTTTTAGTCCACAAAATTTATTTGCAATTATTATACATGATAGATTGATCTGGACGCTATTAAAGAATGATCACTCGTTTGATATACTGATTTAAACCATGTGTAATCTTGATGAGGTATACACCAGGTTTGGGATTCTGTAAGGAGATGTTTCTTTTGAAGTTTCCACTGAAATTTTCCTGGGTTTGTCTGAATATTTCTCTTCCCTCCGAACTTAAAACGGCAATAGCTAAATCCTCTCGGCCTGTAACACTGAAGCTTAGATTAAAGTTGCCATTACTTGGGTTAGGCGCTACAGTAAATCTAATTTTATCTGGAGCAACATTAATGATTGAAGTTAATGTTACATCTTGCTCTGCAGACAAACTTTCGCAATTAAAATCATCAAGAACTAAAGTTCTGTATTTACCAGATTGAGTGACTTTAAGTTTTTGTCCTTTTTCACCTTGGACATCAACTCCATTCAACTGCCATTGGTTGCCATTTGCAACAGAACTAATCAAGGTGTCAGCAACTCTTGTAACTACAGGAATTACATTATTGATAGCTGTAACTGGAGTTTTAGCTGTTGGACAACCTTCTGATAGCAGTCTTACTCTCATGTCGTAGAAGAAATAGTAAAACTGATTTGGATCGGAAGAAGATGAAGGAACAACACTATTTCCTGTAACAGTCAGACCATTGTTTATGCCATTAATACTTTGTGGATAAGGTGAAGTGGCTATATTGCTGTTTCTATAAACTGTTGCGCCATCTGTACACTGCATAATCAACACGTGATTTCCGGGTGTGGTTACAGGAAAATTCACATTGAAAATCATTCCCTTGTCATTAGGATCATTCTCTGTAACTACACCAGCTTGTGCAGTTGGTCTTGTATTGGTAACAATAAAATCTCTTTGACCCAAATTGAAATAACTGTATCCCCCTTGGGCATTTTCGCTCGCCAGATCAGCAAAGATAATTCTGACCTTACCAGGATTTCCAATAAACATCTTTACGGATTCAATTACCATTGGAACAGCATTGGAGAAACGTACGAAGTTGCCGTTAAACTGATTGTATCCGCCAGAAGCAAATGCTGTTTTGTCTTTGGGGCCTACTGTTCCAACAAGGTCGTTAAAGGATGCAAAATATTTCTTGTCAGCTGTCAATGTACTTGTATTAACAACTGTATTAACTGTTGATAAAGCAAATGGAATTCTTGCAGTATCCGATGCAAACCAGCTGATATAATTACCAGCAGTTACATTACCTCTAAGCAAAGCTGCTGAATTATTACAAATCAAAGCCTGTAAACCTGTCGGTGCAACACCAGCCGCCAAGGGATTTGCTTCTGAAATCACCTGGTTGTTTTCTGCATTCTGGTCAGTCAATACATTTGATTTTGCTGTGAAAGTATATTTTGAATTAGCCTTCATTACAAATGGTGTCTGAAATGTGTACTCAGATTCAGCACCAGATACAAGTGGACCATTAAATACACCTGTGATGGTTGATAGAGGATTTCCATTTTCTTTTATTTCCACCGATATAGGAATATTTCGTTGCTCTTTGCTTCCAGCGTTTCTTAATTTAATCGTAACATATTGTGAGCCATCTGCACATTCTCCATCAAAAGGGTAAACAATTGAGCTTAATGCAAGATCGTTCGAAGGTCTTACAATAGTTAGCGTATAATCCTGCGCTTCTCCTCTTATAAAACTGCCGGAAGGTTGAATTGAATTAGGGGCATTGGTTTCTGAAACAATTACACGCATCAGCATTTTATCACCAATGGCAAAACCTAAAGGAAAGCTGATGGTTGTTTTGAAAGTGCTATCGTTTTGTAGTGCCTGACTCGTTGCAAATGATTCACCGGCATCTCCAAAATCACCGTCATTATTGGTATCAATAAATATTTTAGCATACCTCACATTGTTGGTTTTATCGCAACTTCTCACGCGCATAAAGAAAGCATTTGACCCACCCGATTCAATGGTAACAGTAGAGAGTCTGCTGTCTTTATAGCTGCTACAGGTGTCTTTGTATTTTGTGCTGACGTCTCCAAATGAAAGCGAATCAATGTAAGCACCACTTTGATCACTGAATGTGGCAGCTGAGTATGCGGTTCCGCCAATTCCAGAAACAATTAAGGAAAAATTCTGAGTGCCGCCACCTCTGATCAGTTGGCCTTTGTGACGTACCTCAATGGTATATGTTTCGCCAAGCAAAACAGAGTCTATCTCAATCTTTTCAACATTATCAACATCATTGTCTCCACTTGTAGCAGGGCTGGCAGGGGAGCTACCATCTAGTTTCCAAGGGAAGAAAGTTTTGTTTCCTTGTTTGACGCGAAGGTCTAAATCATTTACCAATTTCTTATCCCTGGAATTGAGCGTTCCATTTGGAGTAACTGAACCGGCTGGATCAGTCCATACAATTGTTGCACTTAAAGAACCCTTACCCGATGCAACTAAATTTACTGTATATACTGAATCATTTTTCAGGTTTTTTTCTACTACCAAATTGTTTTTTGTGTTATTAAGCACACCTGCTGCTCTGGCAATATTGGCAAGCCCCCATCCATGTTTATAATCTGGACCTGGAACAGTTGTTGCTTTATCAGTAGTGTGTAAAATCAATCCCTTGATGGTGGAGGACCATGCGGCATTGTTGTTGTTTTTTCTCATGAAAAGCTCTTGCAACAAAATAGCGGAACCAGCTACAGTAGGAGAGGACATTGATGTACCGGATAGTGTTGAATAAGTAGAATTACTCCCGGAACCTGAAGAGGTTAGTCCTGAGCCATTTGCTACAACATCTGGTTTTATCCTGCCATCGTCTGTCGGCCCAAAACTGCTACTGCTACTGAGAACTACATCAGATGCTGAGGTATAGCCACCTGAAATAGGCAAAACATTTCCTACAATCAGCGCATTCTTGGCATTAGAATAAGTGGGTAATATATCAAAACCACTTTGATCATATATGCCTCCTGGCCTTGCCCCTGCATCGAACATGGAATTGGATTCATTAAATCTCCAATAGTTGGTGCCAACGGCAGGACCGCTTTCGTTTCTGTTGTTACCTGCTGATTTCACAAGAAGGTAGTTAGGCGATAGGGTTGCTATCGAATCCCACATTTGTGCCTCTGAACTGTAATTGCCAAATTTCCAGTCCTCCGTTGATCCTGGAGTGCCCCAGAATTCCCATCTGTTTTGTGCACTGTTGAATCTCCATCCTGCAATACTACCATAGGAGTGATTAGACACAAGAAGGTTTGAAGCTTCACCAGAGATCTCTGAGATGTGATTAGCAAAATCATAAGCAATGATTCCTTTGATGCCATGTGCCATACCTTTTGCTATGCTATTCACTCCCGATGCTACTAATGTACCAGTAACGTGCGTTGCGTGATTGTCTTCTGTCGCAGGGTTGTCCTTTTGTGTAATTCTACCAATGAGCTCAACGTGTGACTTATTGACCAAACCTCCATCCCACAGAGCGAGCTTATTGGTAAGTAAATCACTTGATCCATTTAAATTTAATCCCGAGCTTCCTCCAGTCCACAATTTATTTGTACCAATTGTAGATGCAGCTATTACGTTACTTTGCGTGGCAACATACATTGGAAAACCTAGTTCGTCAACACCCACCAACTGAGCGACGTTCCCCTTGTCATCTGCAATGGCTAATCTCCATCCCTTTTTTGCAGCAAGGCTCATTGCTTTTTCATACCGCTGTGTTTCTATTATACGTTGATCAGTTGAAATTTTCTCAAGCTCACGTATTTGAGGTATGGTTTGCTTTTGTGCATTCAATAATGTGTTGCATAGCATTAAAAAAACTGCAACAACAAAAACTTTATTTTTTTGCATTCTCATAACGCTCAAGATAAAAATTATTGGTCTGAAAAAGCTAACTTGTTTAGGATTTGCTGAATTTAAAGAATAATTTTAATTGGATGTGCCAAATGTGGATTAACGGGAAAACGATGGTTTTTATGCTGCTACTGTTTTCCCAGGTGGGTTGTGGGGGTGCAAAAGTGCAGGTTACTGGTAAAGTGAAACGTGTAATAGGAAACCAGATGCCTTCGCCTGATGTACTAAATGAGGAGCCAGCCGGCTTTAGTACAACGGTCTATTTCTTTGTGCCCACACAGATGAACATGGGGATGCCTACCGGAGAACAGGGGGTGTTCTTGATGACAGATAAAAAATTGGTTACCAAATCGTTCGCAGAAAAAGATGGCAGTTTTAAGTTGAAATTAAAGCCAGGAAAGTACTCAGTCCTTTTGGGAAAAGACGGGCAGTTTTACAGCAATATTTCCAGTCTGGATGGACTGATCAATCCCATTGAAATCAATAAAAGCAACAAAAAGCCTATCATTTTAAAGGCTGATTGGGGAGCTGTTTATTAGCAGTAGGTCTTCCACGGAGCGTTTTTTCTTGTCCACAAGAAAGGTCCAAATTATTTCTGAATTATTTTAATAGATGGTTTGATCTGTTTTACCTTCGCCAGGATGTACACGCTGGTAAGAAAAGTATTTTTTTTGATGGATGCTGAAAGGGCCCACTACCTTTCTATGAATGCCCTGCGATTTTTTTGTGGAATCCCTCCCATCAGATCAGCCATCAGTGCAGTTTTCTCCCCCAATGAACAATCGCTAAAGCGCGAACAGTTTGGTCTCACATTCAAAAACCCCATTGGATTGGGTGCAGGCTTTGACAAAAACGCTACATATTTAAGAGAACTGGAAACCCTGGGATTTGGCTTTGTAGAAATCGGAACGGTCACTCCCCTGCCCCAAGAAGGCAATGAAAAGCCCCGTCTTTTTAGGCTTCCGGAAGACAAGGCCCTGATCAACAGGATGGGATTCAACAATGATGGGGTGAAGGTGGTTAGAAAGCGGTTGGAGGAGTGGAAGACGAATACCACCCCTCACCTGCCTGCCGGCAGGCAGGCTCGACCCCGCGCTGCGGGCCTCGGAGCCCCTCCTGAACAGGTTTACCAACCTTTGGTTGGAGGGGAGTTTGGGAAGCAGGCAGGAATCCAGGGGAAAATGATCATCGGGGGCAACATTGGCAAAAACAAGGTTACGCCCAATGAGGATGCCTGGAAAGACTACGAGATTTGCTTCAATGAATTGTTTGACGTGGTGGACTATTTTGTGGTGAATGTAAGTTCCCCCAATACACCCGGACTAAGGGCCCTTCAAGACAAAGACTCCCTCTTGAAAATTCTGGGAACCCTGCAACAAAACAACAAACAAAGGCCTGTACAAAAGCCGATACTCCTCAAGATTGCTCCTGATCTCACTGATGGGCAATTGCAAGACATTGCTTCATTGGCAGAGGAAATACAACTGGATGGAATTGTTTCAAGCAATACTACCATTTCACGAGAAAACCTTTCTGAGCTATCCAAGGCCCAGGTTGAAACCATTGGCATGGGAGGCTTGAGTGGAAAGCCCTTGAAATCCGCATCTGATGAAATTTTGAAAAAAATAGTGCTGCTGACCAAGGGAAAGGTTCCAGTGATTGCCAGTGGAGGTATTTTCACAGCCAGCGATGCCCAAGACAAATTTGATCATGGCGCTGCGCTTGTGCAAGTTTGGACCGGCTTCATTTATGAAGGACCAGGGATTGTAACAAAGATTTGTAAAGGATTAAAATAAACACATGACCAGTTTACTGACCGTTGATTCGCTGATAAGCCTGATTACACTTTCTTTGCTCGAGATTGTGTTGGGTATTGACAATGTGATTTTTGTTTCCATTTTGATGGGGCGCTTGAAAGCAGAACAAAAGCTTGCTGCACGCAGGTTGTGGATGATCCTGGGCATCAGTGTCCGCATCTTGTTGTTGCTTGCCCTGGGATGGCTGGTTGCCAATGGCAACAAGGAATTGTTTGGATTGGATCTGAATGGCAAACATTATGGATTCAACCTCAGGAACATGATTCTATTTAGCGGAGGACTGTTCCTGCTTTACAAAACAGTTAAAGAGATTCACGCAAAACTGGAAGGAGAAAACGAATTCAATGCTGAAGGAAAAAAAGTCCAGGCCTCTTTTTTCAGTATTGTCTCACAGATCATCCTGATTGACATGATTTTTTCTTTTGACAGCATCATCACGGCAGTGGGAATGGCAAAACACGTAGAGATAATGATTGTGGCTGTGATCATCGCCATGATCATCATGTTTTTCTTCTCAGAAAAAATCTCCACTTTTATTCACAAGCATCCAACCTTGAAGATGCTGGCGCTTTCTTTTCTGCTGATTGTTGGTTTCAGTCTTTTCTTTGAAGGATTACAACCCCTGCACGGAAGCCATATCGAAAAAGGATACATTTATTTTGCGATGGCATTCTCTTTTGGCGTTGAAATGTTGAACATGCGGATGAGGAAAAAGACCAAGCCGGTTGAATTGTACGAGCCCACCATCAAGGCAGAAAAATAATTTAGCCCCTCAGCATTACTGCACCAACAATCCCTGCTGTTTCAGTTCTCAAGCGGGATTCACCCAAGCCTACAGGTTCAAAATTGTGTTGTATTGCAAGGGCCAGCTCCTCTGCGGTAAAATCACCTTCTGGACCAATCAACAAAATGCTGTCTAAGGATTGCCCTATCAGCTGGGGTTTGTTTCCTTCCATGCAATGTGCAATGAATTTATTGGATGGAAGATCCATTGAAAAAACAGTTGTCAGCTTTACGGGTTCATGCAAGATGGGGAAATGAAATTGCCCAGACTGTAAACAAGCACTGACAAGGATTTGCTGAAAACGCTCCTGCCTGAAATGCTGTCGCTCGGTTCTTTCTGCCAGCAAGGGGATGATTTCAGTGATGCCAATTTCGGTGACCTTTTCCAGCATCCATTCAAATCTCGCCGTATTTTTTAACAATGAAATGCCAAGGATCATTTTTTTCTGCGGAGCAGGATGCGCAATCATTTGTCCCAAAGCAACCATGAGTTGCTTTTTGTCAGCCTGCAGAATATCAGCTGTTGCAGAAAAACCTTTGCCGTCTGTCAACATCAACTGCTCCCCCACTTGCATGCGCAAAACGGTAACAGCATGTTTTCTGATTTCCTCAGTGAGGTTGATCGTTCCCTGGGATGATTGCAAGGCAGGAAAATGAAAAAGAGGTAAAGCATTCATTTCAATCCATTGTTACCATGTGCTAAAATGGCGAGTCTTCCAAATCATCCTGGCTGTCGTTCATCCTGCTGCCTTTTTGAATGTAGAGTTTGGCACTGCCACCATCTTCATTCACAGGTCTCCAGCTTCCACCGCCACCACCATCAGCAGGCCTTCCGAATGGATCCAGGCTTTCATGTTCCTCAAATTTCTGGATAAACAATTTGGCCTTGAGTTTGATGTTCTCCAAAGAACCATTACGGTGCTTGGCAATCTTTACATAAGTATCCCCCTTGGTGTCTTCACCCATGTCATTGGTGGTGATGTCGTAATAATCAGGACGATACAGGAACATGACCATGTCAGCATCCTGCTCAATGGCTCCTGATTCACGGAGATCAGAAAGTTGTGGCACTTTCTGGCCGTCTTTTCTTTTTTCAACCTCACGACTCAACTGGCTGAGTGCGATGATGGGCACCTGAAGCTCCTTTGCAAGTTGCTTGAGGTTCCTTGAAATGGTACTGATTTCCTGCTCACGGTTGGAATTCCTGTTGTCGCTGGATCCACTCATCAACTGCAAATAGTC